>JAGVUK010000179.1 GCA_019136335.1 Methanomicrobiales archaeon | reverse complement strand
GGGCAGCCTGATCCCGGCGATGGTCTTTCCTTTCATCCCCTCGACGACCTGGTCAGCGGCGTCGGGGGGCACTTCGACGGTGGAGTACGTCTCGTAGATGTTGATCGCGCCGATGGCGCCGCCGGGGATCCCGGTCTCCCCCGCGAGTGCCCCGACGATATCCTTCGGCCGGACCTGGTGCTCTCTCCCGAGCGGGATCCGGAGGAGCGCCGGCCCGGTCTCCTGCGCCGGCCCCTGGCCGCCCCCGCTGAGTTCCAGTTTCAGGAGGGCGGCGGCGACCTCAAGTGACGTGTAGTCTTCAGACGTTATCCGTTCGACGAGGTTCACGTAGCGGTCGAGGCCGCCCTCGTCGATGACCTGCTGCACCCGGTCGACCAGTTTCCGCGTCCGGCTCTCCTCGACGTCCCCCTGCGTCGGGAGCGGGATCCGGGCGATCCGGATCCGGGTATAGTCCTGGATCGTCCGGAGCTTGAAGTACTCTTTCGGGCCCACGAACGTGACGGCCCGCCCGGTCCGCCCGGCACGTGCCGTCCGGCCGATGCGGTGGATATAGTACTCGATGTCCTGCGGGACGTCGTAGTTGATGACCAGGTCGACGTCCTCGACGTCGATACCCCGGGCGGCGACGTCTGTCGCGACGAGGATGTCGATGGTCCCGGCGCGGAACTTTGCCATGACCCGGTCCCGCAGGGTCTGTTTCATGTCCCCGTGGAGGCCTTCGGCGAAGTAGCCCCGGGCCTGGAGGTGGGCGGTCAGGTCGTCGACGCCCCGCTTGGTGTTCGCGAAGACGAGCGTCAGGTCCGGGTCGTACATATCGAGCAGCCGGGAGAGGATCTCGAGTTTGTCCCGGCTGCGCACCTCAAGGTAGAGCTGCTCGATCTGCGGGACGGTCACCTCGCGGCGGGCGACCGATATGAACTCGGGATCCTTCTGGAACCTCTTTGAGATCTCGAGGATGGGTTTTGGGAGGGTGGCCGAGAAGAGGACCGTCTGGCGGTCTTTCGGCGTTTCATCGAGGATCTTCTCGATGTCCTCCCGGAAACCCATATCCAGCATCTGGTCCGCCTCGTCGAGGACGACAAGGTGCACCCCGGCAAACGAGAGAGTCCCACGGTCGAGGTGGTCGAGCACCCGCCCGGGGGTCCCGACGACGATCTGGGCGCCGCGCTGCAGCCCCTTGAACTGCCGCTCGATCGGCTGGCCGCCGTAGATCGGGAGGGTGTTGATGCCCTTGTGGTATTTCGCCAGGCGGGCGAACTCCTCGGCGGTCTGAATGGCGAGTTCCCGGGTGGGGGAGAGGACGAGGACCTGGGTCTCCCGGTTCCCGGGGTCGACCCGCTCGATCGCCGGGATGCCGAACGCCGCCGTCTTTCCGGTCCCGGTCTGGGCCTGGCCGGTCACGTCGCGCCCTTCGAGTATCGTGGGTATCGTGCTCACCTGGATGGGCGTGGGCTCCTCAAAACCCATATCCTCTATCGCCCGGAGCATTTTTTGCGAGATATTGAACTCCTCAAACGTGATATTATTCTCCATTCACCACCTCTTGGTGCTGGTACCTCTTTATCCTGTGGGACGCAGGGGGCGGGGAGCCCCCCCGTGCACGCCCCCTTCGCCGGGGCCATGCATCCGTCCGCACGGTCAATCCCGATGGCGCAGAGCCGGCCGCCCCTCACCCCGCCCGCGCCCGCATCACCGTGAGCCGGGCCCCTTTTGCATCCCCGTCGAGGGAGAACACCCTCTCCTCGCCGTGGGTCCGGCAGAACTCCTGGAGGTCGAGCATGTGCCGGAGTCCCGCCGCCGCCTCCCCGTGCTGCACGAGGTCGAGCGGCGGTTCGAGCAGCGGCCGGGGCAGGAAGACCACGCACTTCGACCGGCCCCGGGTCAGCGAGACGTTCAGGCGGTTTCTGCTGTAGAGGAACCCGGCCTCCGCGAGGGCGGTCTCGACGTCGCTTACGCCGTAGCTGACGATGACCGCCTCCGCCTCCTGCCCCTGCATCTTATCGACGGTGTCCACAAACGGGCGGGACTCCCAGGCCCTCTCCCGGGCGAGGCAGTTCTGGATGGCGCCGATCTGGGCATGGTGCGGGCTGACGATGAAGAGCCCGCGCCGCCAGAAGAGGGCGTCACCGTCCGCTGTCGCCGGATACGGTTTCCCCGAGGCGGGGTCAAGCAGCCTCACCCGGAGCGTGCAGGCAAGATGGGCGGCGAGCGCCGCCTCGACGGGGTTCTCGACCGTCGTCCGGACGTTCTCGAGGACGCAGAGCACGAGCGGATATGTCGGATCAAGGATCCACTCGACACACTCCTCTTCCGGCGAACCCGGGACAAGGGCGATCCGCTGCTCCCCGACCGCGTCCGTCGCGGGAGCGTAGCCGGTGCCATACAGCGTCTCCGCCGGGAACCGCGAGAGGGTGCGGTTCATTCGCCAGTTCTCCTGGAGCTGGCAGGTGTAAACGGGGCAGCCGGGGCCGTCGCGGTGCCGGAGGTAGGCGAAGATCGAGTCCTCAAGCCCCGGGAGCCCGTCCTCCGGTGCCGGGTACTCCCCCTGGACGACCGGGGGGAGCTGCAGGTCGTCGCCCGCGAGGACGAGCCTTCCGCCGTCGGCAAGCAGGGGGAGGACCATCGCGAGGTCTGCCGGCCTCATCTGGGACGCTTCGTCGACGATGAGGACATCGAGAGACGGAAGAGACTTCTCGAGCCGCTCAAAACTGTGCACCGTCCCCCCGAGGAGGAGGGAGGGGTAGCCGGTGACGGTATCGGCCCGGTCGTGGGGCAGCACCTCGAGGCTCCGCCCGCCCCTGCTCGTCCGGGTGCCTTTGAGTTTGTAGATCGGGAACCCCGCGGCAAGGCCGAACTCGTCGACAGAGTCCTGCACCCGGACGAGCAGGTTCTCGATGGCGGCGTGAGTGAACGCCGTAACCCCCACCCGGATCCGTTCCCCGTGCGCCCGCCGGGCCCTGGCGAGCGAGAGGATCGCCGTAGCGAGGAAATGCGTCTTCCCGGTCCCCGGCGGCCCCCAGACAAGCGTGAGCCGGTTCGTCATCACCCGGTGAAACGCCCGGGCCTGGCTCTTCGTGAACCCGGCACCGAGGGCGAGGTGTTCCGCATCGGCGACGACCGCTTCCGGCTCGGCGACCGGGGCGGCGAACCCCTGCGGGTCCCGGAGGAGCCGGACGAACGCGTTCTCCGGCTGCCCATCAAGGGTGAGGAGACGGTCGACGTAGCGCGGCGCGGTGAAATCGGTGAACCGGGGGTGCAGCACCGCGAGGTCGCCCTCAGCAAAAGGCGCGTGATCCCGGGGGTACGTCACCGCGAGGACCAGCCCCCGGACCTCCCCGGCCTTCCGGTCGACGATGCTGTCGTGGACCCGGGCGAAGCAGACCCCACTCTTCCCCGGGTTCGGGCTATCCCGGTAGCGGAGGTCGTCAAACCCGAGCTGGGCCTCCTCCCCCGCATCGCCGTCCTGCACAAGGAGGTAGCCAAAGACCTGCGACTGCTCGAAGAGCGCAAGGTCGAGGGGGTTTAGCACCTTCCAGAAGTTCCCCTCGCTCTTTCTGAGGGGGATGCTGGTCCCCTCCCGGACCCGCACGGGCCACGGCCTGCTGCGCAGTTCCTGCACCCGCCGGGCGGCAAGCGCCGACTCGTGCTCCACGACGAAGAGGAGGCGCGATATCTCCGGCGTCGCGGCCTCCCACGGGCGCGGGAACCGGAAGTTCTCCGGCCACCGCACGAGACCGCCCCTCACCCGCTCGCGGAGCCCGTCGAGGACGCTCCCCGCCGCAAGCAGCCGCCGCGACACCTCCTGCCGGATCCAGCCCACGGCTTCCGGCCGCCTCCCGTGCCACGCCATGATGACCGCGTCGCCCTTCATGGCGTTGCTCTGCTCGTTCCAGAAGAGGGTGTTCGGGCTGAGCGTATACGCGAAGCGGGAGGAGGGGATGGCCGCGAGGACCTCCGGCAGGCGGAGGGCGAAGGGGACGGGCAGCGCGAGCATCCGTCGTATCTCCCGTGTGAGGACGACAAGCGGGAACGGGACCGCCGTTGCCGGGTGGGTGGACCCCCGGGCGATGCCGGGGTCCTGGTAGTAGAACCGCAGCCTGAGAGCATCCTCCGCCGCTCCGGGGTCTTCAAGCGCCTCCTGGATCAGCCGGGCGAAGAGTTCCTCTTCGTAGGCGTCGTAGACGTAGGTCTGTACCGACTTCTGATCCGCCCACTCCCGGCCCTGGTTGTAGTCGTGGACGGCCGCAAGTTCGGCGGCGAGCGCCCGGAGGAACTCCCGCCGCACCCGGGCGCAGTCGCCCTCGTCCGCCGCGACAAAGACGGCCTCGTGCGCGGGCGTCCCGTAGACCGCCTCGCCCTTGAACCGCCGGAACCCGAGAGCGTAGACCCGGCCGGAGACGGGGTCCTTCTGGAGCGAAAGAACGATCCCGATATCCTCGTAGACGGGGAGGGCAAGCGACGTCGCGGCGAGCGCGACGACCTCCCCCGTGGAGAGAGCCCGGACGGTTGCCCGCAGGCGGTCGCCCTGGCCTGCAAGCGACCCGCAGTCGTCGAGGTGCCGGTCGCCTGCCGGGGTCGCGAGAAACCTCTCAAGGTCGGGGAGGGTATCGATGGGGTCTTTGGGACTCCACGGGGCCTCCCGGAGATATCGCCGCGCGGCGGGCGAGAGGCCCGGGATCTGCGAGACCGAGGCGCAGGACTCCGCCCCGGCGCGACAGTGGGGATAAAACCCGCAGGATTCGCACCGCGGCGTGATGTGCCAGGGCACGTCCCCCGGCGGGCCGGCAAGGATGCCCGGGAGGCGGTGGCGGAAGAAGTCTTCAACCACCCGGGTGTTTAAGTGCAGGTCGAACGACTCCGGTTCGCCCTCGCCGTAGAGCCAGATCCCCGCCCGGGAGAGGTCGACCGGGACGTCGATCCCGAGCAGGTCGAGGGCGTGGTCGAGGATCAGGGCATACAGCGTCGCCTGGATCCGGTGGCTGACGCTGAGGTCTTCGCTCGCCTTGATGTCGATGACGGAGAGTTGCGGCCCGCTGCCGTTCCCCGCGCCGAGCACGATGAGGTCGGGGCGGCAGGGGGAGAACCGGTGCACCTCCGGGTCGAGACCGTAGTTCTTCAGGAAGTGGACCGAAACCGGGATGGTCGACTGGTAGATCGCATCGCCGGGCAAGAGCCGTGGGATGAGGTCGAAACTCTCCTCGATGGAGAACGACCGCCCGGTGATGGGGCCCGCCCCGTCCGGGACCCGCACCCGTCCCGTGAATCTCGTCCGGACCACCTCCTCCTCCCACCGGATGCCCGCGTCCAGGAGCGCCCGGGTCGTCGGGCTCCGATCCGCCGTGACCGCCGGGATGCCGGCGTTCTCGCGTTCCTGCTCGGGGGTTGCGTGGTAGCGGAGGTAGCGCTCGCAGTCGTGGTAGAAGAACCGGCCGATGAGCGACGGGCTGAGGTTGAAGCGGACCATGCGGCATCACGATCGGGGAGCGCCGGGGGCCTTCCCCGGTTGTGACTCATTGTTTGTGCGGTCGTGGGAAAACAGTTGTTATTTTTGAGATCCGGTGAGGACGGGGTGTGGGAAGGCCCGGCCGCCTCCGACGCCGTGCGCGGCAGGAGGGGGTCGCGGCAACCCCCGCACAGGAACGTATATATGACGTGCTCACAACCGGGGAGCGCCGAGAGGCAGGAGAGAGTACCCATGGCATGGAGGAGAACGGCCCGGGAGCCCTGGATCGAGTTCGATGAGATGCTCGCGAGTATGCGGAGGCAGTTTGACGAGACGATGGAACGCATGTCGGGAGCCGCACAGCAGATGACGCTGCCCGGCGGTATCCGGACGGTGGTCGATGTCCGGGAGGACGATACGGACGTCCTGGTCGTCGCCGACCTCCCCGGCGTCGAGCGACAGGATATATCGGTCCGGCTCCTTGACCCGAGGACGCTGCGGATAACCGCACGGCGGGCGGAGGCAAGAGAGGAGGAGGAAGCCGGATACTACATGCGGGAGCGGAGGGTCGGGGCGATCGCCCGGACGGTCTCCCTGCCCGCCGACGTCACCGGAGAGGAGGCGCACGCCACCTTCAGGAACGGGGTCCTCGAGGTGCGGTTGAAGAAGGCCGCCGGGGCCCGCGGGAGAGAGATCGCGGTGGGCGGAGCCGCTCAAAAGGCCGCTCTGTCCGCCGCAGAGGAGCAGCGGCAACGGAAGGAAGAACTCTACCGGGAGGCCCGGGAGGAGGTAGAACCGTCCGGGTACCTGCGCCCCGGCGAGATCGCAGAGGAAGCAAAGAGGATAGAGCCGGGAGAGCGGGGGACCCCCGAGGAGCGGGCGACGGCTGAACGGCTCCGTAAGCGCAAAGAAGAGCTCTACGAAGAGGGGAAGCGCAAGCTCGCCGAATAGGCAGCGGGCCGCGGTCAGGGCAGAAGGTCCCTGACGGCCGCAAACTCCGACTCGATCACGTCGAGGTAGCGCCGGTTCCGCCCGCCCGGGTAGGGCACGCAGAGGAGGCGGTGCTCCCGGAAGAGGTCGTCCCGGCGATCGGCGCTGATCGCGGTGATCGTTCCGGCGCCCGCAAGAGCGCTCGCGTAGGGCTCGATTTCCCGGAGCCCGGTGAGCGCCGTGTTCCCGAGGGCGACGACGTACTCCGGGGCGAGACCCTTGAACTCGGAAGCGAGGATCTCCCGGGCGCTCATCCGGATGAGGTCGCCGGGGATGGCCGCCTTCCGGTTCTTCCGGAAGACGCACCTGACCGTGTCGACCAGGTAGCAGTTCTTTCCGGTGAAGAGTTCCAGGTTCTCGCGGCGCGTCCCGCCATCGAGCCCGAGCAGCAGGAACAAGTTCTCCGCGAGCCCGCCGGAGAGCGGCGCTCCCGCCCGGCGGCGCCCTGCGTCGTAGCGGCCGTTGTAGAAGTAGGGGTAGTCGGCACTCGAGCAGTCGGAAGGGCCGGCGATCTCGCGCCGCCCGGCGGCCCAGGGCGGGGACTCGGCGATGAAGAGCACCCGTATGCGGCCGGGCACCTGGTGGGCGCCGCAGGCGTCGTGCGGCAGGAGGTCCGGCAGGAGGATGCCGCGGAGATCCGGCCGCCCGGCCGCGTACCGGCGGTAGATCTCCCGCATCTCTGCAGCGCTCACGGGTGGGGAGTACCGGGTATCCATACCGGTATGTCTGTCCGCCGACCGGATATTCTTCCCGGAAGAAGGGTTTGAACCTTGATAGGTGTGAAGGGACGCCCCCCCGGAGGGCCCCTGTTACTGGTGCATCGGTTCCAGATTAACAGACCATCTGGCCTTCGTCCCATCCCCACGGAGCGCTCCCCTCCGTCCCCCCGCCCCGCCCGCGCTTTACACCGATGGAATATCCATACGCTTCACCGGCAACCCCCGCCCCGCCCGGCCTTCGGCCTCCTCCCCCCTCCACTGGAAGGGGGCAGTGCTTGCGATATCCGGTGGAAAGCCGTGCCGGGGGAGCGGCGCTGACGTCAGTTTCCTGGAGGAGAGGGAGAGCAAGCCCGGACCCAGTTCTTCCAAGCTTGTCCCGGTACACTGGACCGTGGTGGCTATCGCCACAGGGGGTGGGGACCGGGGAGGGGGTTTCCCTCTCCCCGCAGGGGGATACTCATACGTTCCTCTCCGGCAACCCCACCCCGCCCGCGCTTCGCGCTCCTCCCCCGCCCCCTCCCGGGGGCGAGGGCAGTCATGGCGATACCCGGTGGGAAGCCGTGCCGGGGATAGTGCTGGCGGCGGTTTCCCGAAAGGGCGGGCAGAAAAGAACCGGCAGTAGCCGGTTCGATCCCGGGAACTCCCCCTGGAGTGGACCGTGGAGATATCGCCATGGGGAGGGGGCGGGGGCAGTCATGGCGATATCCGGTGGGAAGCCGTATCAGGTTCTCCTCCGGGATCTCCCCGGCCCAACCTATTTGCCCCTGCCGGACAGAATGATGGTGTGATCGGCAGCCTCGACCCCGACCAGAACGAGCGCGAACAGCGAATTCTCGAAGAAACCCGGGTGCACGGGAACAGCCCGGAGGCCGTCCGCCTCTTTCGCGACCTCATCCTCTCGCACTTTCGCGCTTACGGCCGCGACCTTCCCTGGCGGCACACCACCGACCCCTACCGGATCCTCGTCTCCGAGATCATGCTCCAGCAGACGCAGGTCGAGCGGGTCGCGGTGAGGTACCGGGAGTTTCTCGACCGATTCCCGGACTTCGCGAGCCTCGCCCGCGCCTCGCAGAGCGAGGTGCTCCTCGCCTGGCAGGGGATGGGCTACAACCGCCGGGCGATCGCCCTCAAAAAGACCGCGCAACGGGTGACCGACGACTACGGGGGCCGGCTCCCGGCCGACGTTGAGACGCTCGCGACCTTCTCCGGCATCGGGAAGGCGACTGCGGCGGCCATCTGCGCCTACGCCTTCAACATGCCGGTCGTCTACATCGAGACGAACATCCGGCGCGTCTTCATCCACTTCTTCTTCCAGGACCGGGAGGGGGTCAGGGACGACGAGATCCTCCCGCTCGTCGAGCAGGCGCTCGACCGTGGAAACCCGCGGGAGTGGTATAGCGCACTGATGGACTACGGCACGGTCCTGAAGAAGCGGACGACGAACCCGAACCGGCGGAGCGCGTCCTACTCCCGGCAGAGCCGGTTCGAGGGCTCCGACCGGCAGGTCCGGGGGCGGATACTCGCGCTCGTCCTCGAGGAGGGCACCGTCACGGGGGAGGCGGCGGCGGCCCGGGTCGCTGAGGATCCCGGGCGGGTGAGGAGGATCCTCGGGGACCTCGTGCGGGAGGGGTTCATCGCGGAGACCGGGGGGACGTATACGTGCCGGTGAGGCGGGGAGGCCCAGGGGCAGGTTGATGCCGGCCCCGGACCACCTTACTGGAGCGATGAAGATCGGCTACCCCTGCATCAACCGAAGCATCGGCTGCTCCAGTGGCCGCACGTTCAGGCTCGCCTCCTACTCCGGCGAACGGCTGGAAGAGACCGTCCGGGAGAACCTCCGCTGCCTTCAGGAGATCCTCCGCTTCAACCTCCGTGAGTGCATCCTCTTCTTCCGGATCACCTCGGACCTCGTCCCGTTCGCATCGCACCCGGCCTGCACCGCCGCATGGGAGGAGACCTTCGCCGGGGCGTTTGCGGATCTCGGCCAGTTCATCAGGGGGCACGGGATGCGGATCTCCATGCACCCGGACCAGTTCGTCATCATCAACGCGAAAGACCCGGGTATCGTCGAGCGGAGCGTCGCGGAACTCCGCTATCACGCCGCGGTCCTTGACGCCATGCACCTTGACGGGACGGCAAAGATCCAGGTCCACGTCGGCGGCGTCTACGGAGACCGGGAGGCGAGCATGCAACGGTTCTGCCGCGAGTACTCCCGTCTCGACGAGAGCATCCTCCGCCGGCTGGTCATCGAGAACGACGACTCGCGCTACACCGTGGCCGACTGCCTCCGCATCCACGAGGAGACCGGCATCCCGGTGCTCTTTGATGCCTTCCACCACGAGGTCAACCCTTCGGGCACCGGGGTGGCCGAAGCGGCGGACCTGTGCAGCGCGACCTGGCGGGGAAAGGACGGTATCCTGATGACCGACTACAGCACCCCGTTCCCCGGCGGGCGGAAGGGTCGGCACGCAGAGAGCCTGGATGCCGCGCATTTCAGCGGATTCCTCGCCGAAACCGCACCGACGGATATGGACATCATGCTTGAGATCAAGGACAAAGAGGCGAGCGCTCGTTTAGCCGTCGGGATCGCCTGCCGGGACGGGCGGTTCCGCCCGCCGGCAGGGTGACGGAACGGGCCGCCCGCTCAAGCCGCGGCGATCTCTATCGCCGGGGGGACGAGTGCAGATGCGATCGCGTGACAGATCCCGTTTGTGCAGAACGCGTCGGCCTCGACGATCGGGACGCTGTTGACGGTGATGCCCCGGTCAGACGAGCGTATGACGAGATCCGTCCCGAGGCTCGACCTGACGGCGGCGATGCCCCGGAGGTCCTCCGAGGTGAGCTGCCCCGGCACGACGTGGTAACTCACGATGAGCAGGAGCTTATCCGCATCGTGCCTGATCTCGTCCATCCGCTCTTTCCTGACCCTCGAAAACGCCTCGTTTGTCGGGACGAAGACCGTGAACGGCCCCCGCTCACGGAGCATCGGCTCCATGCCTGCTATCCGGATCAGGTCGAGGAACACGGAGAGGTCCTCCGAGTCCTCCAGGGTCTCAATCCGTTCTCCCCACTGCATCTGCCGGGTTATGTATCTTTTGGGGTGAAGGCGGCACGAGCGGGAAGGCCCCCTGTGCACGCCGGGGAATGGGAGCGGCGTCCCTTTGCCGGATCCTCCGCACGGCAGAGGGGACCGGACACGATCAACGCGCCGCCGGGCTTTGAGGGCCTTCCCCCCCCCGGGAGGGCGGTTGGTTCACGCGTCCTCCCGGGGCTCATCCGCCCGGCTCTGGTGCATCGATTCCAAACGAACAGGCCATATCTGGCCTTCGTCCCATCCCCCACCCCGCCCGCGCTTCACCCGGGTGGCATACCCATGCGCTTCTCCGGCACCCCCCACCCCGCCCGGCCTTCGGCCTCCTCCCCCGCCCCCTCCGCAGGAAGGGGGCAGTGCGTGGGGATACCCGGGGGGAAGCCGTATCCGGTTCTCCTCCGGGATCTCCCCGTGGAGATGCCCGGGCAGTGCGAAACAAGAACGCTGATCTCCTCCGTTGAGCGTGCCGGTAATTGGGAATCGTTGCACCAGTGCTCCAGGGCATCCGAATGAGGTGCCCCGGACCGCTATGCGGCGACCTTCCGGGCGCCGGGAGGGAGGAGCAGCGCGTAGATCGCGTGGCAGATGCCGTTCGTGCACCACGCATCCGATTCCACGATCGGGACGTTGTTGATCAGCACCCCCTCCCGGGCTATCTCCACGGCCAGGTCTTCCCCCTGGAGCGATCGGAGGGCCCGTATGCCGAGGAGGTCTATCATGGAGTGCACCCCCGGGACGATATGATAATTCAGCACCTCAGCGAGCCGGTCGGCATCCTCCCGGATCGCGTCGAGCTCCCGCTGCGGCACCGCCCTGAACGCATCGTCGTCCGGGACGAAGAGCGTGTAGGGCCCTTCGACGCTCAACCGCTCCTCCATGGCGGCTGCCTGCACGAGGTCGAGGAACGTGGCAAACGATCCCGACTCTCGCAGGGTCGCGAGGATGTTCTTCATACCGCCCTCTTCACCCGCGCCTCGACCGCGCGCGGCAGGAGCACCCTGTCGATGATATGGTAGATGCCGTTTGTGCACCTGACGTCGGGCTCGATGACGGTAGCGTCGTTCAACCGCACCGCTGCCGGAGGCCCCGTGATGTCCAGGTGGTCCCCCTGCAGGGTCCTGATGGCCTCCATCTGCGCGAGCTCGTGCGTGGTGAGTTTGCCCTGGACCACGTGGTACCCGATCATGCCGGCAAGCTTCTCCCGGTCGCCCGCGATAGCGTCCAGCATCTCTCCGGGAAAGATAGAAAACGCTTCGTTCGTCGGTATAAAGGCCGTGAACTCCCCCTCTCCCCCGAGGGTCCCTGAGAACCCCCCGGCCTGTATCATCCGTACGGAGGTGCTCAACCGGTCGTCTTCCCGGGCAGTCTCAAATATACTCTTCATCGATGATCCTCCGGATGGCCGTTTGAATTATTTACTGTGCTATATAAAATTACGCCAATGCCTCCGGGGCGATGGCCGGGTGCGGCGGCGCCGGATTGCGTTCCCCCTCCGCCGGCGGGGAGCGGGGGCCGCCCCGCACCCGGCGGCAACGCCCGTCCCCCGCCGGACCGCGGGGTCCCTGCCCGTCCGGGACTATCCCGCCGCGTAAGCCTCGAAGGCCTGTGAGAGCGTCACGAAGGGGACGCTGTCAAGGACGTGGACGATGCCGTTGTCCGCCTCCAGGTTCCCCTCGAGCACGACGGCCTCGTCGACCTGGGTGCCCCGCTCGGTCTTCCTGACCGCGATGGGGTTCCCCTCGACGGTCTCGACGACATTCTTTGCAAGCAGCGCATCGAGCGTGCACTTATGCCCGCCGATCGTGAAGAAGTCGATGAGGTGCGAGAGCATCTGTTTGTCATTCAAGATCATCGCCCGGTTCGGTTCGGGGATCGCGTCCCAGGCCGAGTCGACCGGGGCAAAGAACGTCATCGGCCCCTCGCCCTGCAGTGTCTTCTCCTCGCCGAGCGTCTGGATGATATCGATGAGCCGGTCAAACCTCCCATCGTTCTTCAACATGTCAAAGATCTTCGCCATACCGGATACCTCCTTGCAGGCGCCTTTCGTGGCATGTCATGGTATATATCGGTTATTATGCCGGGAAGAGAATGAAAATCTGGGAGAGAAAATAGGCGTCTCCAGCCCCGCAGGAGCGGGGGCACCCCGTCAATCGCGGGTCGGGTCGCCGATATACTGCCGGAGGAGGTCGAGCGCCTCCCACTCCCGGGGGCCGCCGCACTTCCGGGCGAGGCCGGCATGGTGCTCGATCAGCCGGCCGAGCCACGGGTCGCGGCTCCTCACGTAGCGGGTGGCATGGACCGTAGCATCGATGATACTCGAGAACCCCCGGTTCACCGGGTGCAGCCGCAGGTCGAGCACCTCCTCCTTCAAGGGGGCGAGCCGGACGACGATCGACTCATCGCCCGCCCGCTCCACGTCCGCGGCAAACGCGGCCCAGGCCTCAACGTCGCGGAGGCGGCAGACGGCCGTCCCGTCGATCTCCTCCCGGACGAAGGCCTCCCCCGGGAGGTCGTCAAAAGCGGTCCGGACGTAGAGGACCGGGTCAAAGACGAAGTTCGCCACCACCCAGCGGTCCCGCACGACGTTTTCGGCGGTATGGCTCCCCCGGAAGAGGACCATGTGCAGGGCGCCGCCCCGGTTGATGATCCCCATGGGGGCGGCGTTGCCGTCGGTGGTCGCGATCACCTCGTTGATCCCCTCGGTCAGGAGTCCCACTGCCACCCCTCTCCAAGGGCCACGTAGATCCCGGCGATGGTGATATCGGCGACCGAGCCCGGGTTGATGCCGCCCTCGATGCACTCGGCGTCGAAGGACCGGATGTCGCGCCCCCCGCGGCGCACCTCCGCGGCGCACCGCATCGTCCTCTCCGCGACCGCCGCCCCGTGCTTCTTCATGATGAAGGTGTCCGGCTCCGTCGCGAGGAGGTCGAGGAACGCCCCGGCGATCGCCTCCCGGCCGCGCCCGTGCGCGTGCAGCAGGTCCGCGCACCGGCGGGTCAGGCGAAATCCGTTCGTCCACTCCCGGGCGACCATGTCCCGGTCCGCCGAGTAGGCCATGATGTCGGCAAGGGTCATCCCCCGCTCCCGTATTGCGGCGATGGAGGCCGGATCGTTCACGTCCAGGTCGTCGCTCTCCCCCACCCTGACCCGGGTGAGGCCGAAGGCCGTATAGAACTCGACCGCGTCCTCAACGTCGGTCCCGGCGACGACCCTCTGCGCCCCCTCGATGTCTCCCCCGAGGACAAGGGGGATGAGCAGGATGAACGCCCCGAAATGGGTGTTCCCCCCGGAGTGACCGTTCGTCCGCATGACCGCCTCCCGGATCAGGCTGCCGACCCGGCCGCCTGGCCCCTCAGCCGCATCAAAGACCGGCCGCACGAGGATGGTCGAGGCGAGGAAGTGTTCGAGGCGTGTGTCGGCGTAGTCGTGGCACCGGTCCACGTTCCCGGGTTTCGGGTAGGCAGAAACCTCGAGCATCATCGCCATCTGCGCCCGTTCAGCTCGATTCATCGGCGGTCTCTTCCTCATCAAACAGCCTGTGCAGGATCTTCTCGGCCAGGCGGTGCTTGCACTGCATGTACTCCCGCGCCGAGAGGCCCTTCTTCTCAAGCGTCATGTTCCGGAACATGCAGGGGGAACTGATCTTGCAGCACCAGGCGAGGCTCCCGAAACAGGTGCTCTTCCCGTCGTCGAGCGGGGTGCCCTTCGCCGCCTCCTGCTTGAGTTTGAGGTACGCGTTCCGGGAGAGCCCGATCTTCTCGAGGGCCGGGATGAGCGGGCAGGCCTTCACCGGCATGCAGCAGAAGGCGAGCGCCCTGATGTCGCCGCCGCGGCAGAGCTGTTTTGGGGCGTTGTACCAGCCGCCTTCGTCGGCGAACCGGGTGATGGCGGCATCGAGGCCGGCGAGCGTCCAGGGGTCGGAACGCCGTGCGAGCGAGACGAGGTCCGCCCCGTGGGAGAAGGCGTCCATCGCCTTATCAAAGGTGTTGATGGAGTTGTTCGCGATCAGCGTCAGGGGAGAGGCGTTGCGGATCTGGCGGACCTTGGCGTGCCCGTAGTCCATCAGGTCCACGTGGAGGATGTCCGCTCCCGCCTTCCAGACGGCGCGGGCGAGGTCACGGTCGTCGGCGGCGACGCCGGCCCGGATCTTGACCGAGACGGTCACGTCCGCCGACTTTAAGGCGCGGACGATCTCCATGAGTTCTGCCGGGTGCTTGAGGAGGTGCTCACCGCACCCCGCCTCGATCATCGCCGGCTGCCGGCAGTGGGCGTCGATCTCGTAGACCACCCGGTCCTCAAGCGCCCGGGCGACCTCGACGTACGCGGCCGGCGTGCTCCCGCGGAGGTTGATGCCCAAAACGACGTCGCTTTCGCCCAGGGCGTCGACCTCTCTCTCCAGGGTTTCCAGGGGGTCGTCGTACAGGAATTCTTTGCGCCCCTCCTGCGCCATCCGCCGGCTTGCGTCAAGGGTTGGGCCGTCGATGGAATAGCCGCCGATGAAGGCGGCCCCCACGTGATCCGCCCGCTCAAGAACATAACCCGCATCCACGATCCCGGCCATGGATGCTATTGCCACCGGTGTTTTTACGATCCGATCGTTTATGAGGAGTTCAAAACGATCATAAGCTTCCATCATACTTCTCCATCCGTTGGCGGTGTGAAGGGATATTGATTTGTGTCGGGTCCGGGAAGGTCGCGCTCCCCGCCGGGGCGGGCGAGCGCACAGCAGGGCCGGATCTCGGCGATGAGGGCTCTCGCGACGGCCCCGGAGTGTCCGGGCGCCGTACGCCGGAGCCTTGCGGTGCGCCTCCCCCGCGCCGCCCCTTCATCCCCGGAGGTTGAGACAATCGGTAATTATTTTAATGTAGCATCGTAGTACCATGTAACATATGGGTAAAAAAGGAATGTTACTGGTCGGACACGGCAGCAAGCTCCCCTACAACAAAGAGCTGATCGAGACGACCGCAGCAATCATCGCCAAAAAGACCGATGAGTACCTCGTCAAACCCGGTTTCATGAGCATCAACACCCCGACGGTCGAGGAACAGCTCGAGGCGTTCCGGAGAGAGGAGATCGATATGCTGGTCGTCGTCCCGCTCTTCCTTGCGCGGGGCGTCCACATCGAACAGGACATCCCCGAAATCCTCGGGCTCTCCCCCGGGGCCAGGAAAGGCGAGTTCCGGCTCAACGGGAAGATGGTGCCGCTCGTCTACGCAAACCCCATCGGGAGCGACCCGCTCCTTGCCGAACTGATGCTGAAGAACGCGTCCGACGCGGTCGCCGAACTGAACCACTGAGGCTATGCGAGTCCTGGTGCTGGATACCATCCACGGCGGGGCGGAACTCGCTATAGCGCTCCGGAGTGCCGGCCACCAGGTGGACGAGGTGGACGTCTACCGCGGGAAGGCCGGCATCCCTGTTCCCGAGGCGCTCGTCCGCACCTACGACCTCGTCACCGCACCGGTCCACCTCGACCCGGATCACCCTCTCCTCCGGCGGCACGGGCCCGCGGTCTCCCACCACGAGATGGTGAAGTGGGTCCTCAGGGCCCATCCTCCCCGCCCGTTCATCGAGATCACCGGCGCACGGGGAAAGACCACCACGGCTCACGCGCTCGCCTCGCTGCTGCCGGGCCCGGGCGTCCTGCACACCTCGACCGGGACCTACCGCTACCCGGAACGGGACCTCCTCTGGAAGAGGAGCATCACGCCCGCCTCCCTGATCCCGGCGGCGCACGAGGCCTGGCGGATCGGGGGCTGGCTGGTCGCGGAAGAGTCGCTCGGGGTCACGGGGGCCGGGGATGTGGCGGTGCTGACCTCAACGGACGACTACCCGATCGCGGCGGGAAAGAAACACGCGATCGCCGAGAAGTGCCGGCTGCTCGTCCGGGCGCGGACGGTCGTGGTCCCGAGCAGGATCGACCTCCCGCGGTCGGCGGTCGCCGCCGACGGGATGGTCTCCTTCGACGGCCCGGTCTGCCGGTACGCGGGACGCGGGATCGCCGGCACCTTCACAAACCCGCTCTGCACCCTCGCCGGCTACCGGACGGCGCTTGCGCTTGCGGCCGCGACGGCCTGCGTGCTCGGTGTCGATCCCGCGCCGCTCGCGGAGTTCGCCGCCCTGCCCGGCCGGATGGCGGCCCGGCGGGAGGGCGGCCTCCTGATCCTCGACGACGCAAACAGCGGGACGAACACGGCCACCGCCATTGAGGCCGCCCGCTACGCGAGAGAACTCTCGGGGAACGGCGCCCTGACACTCGTCATCGGCGAGGAGGCGCGGGCTGTCTGCGAGGGGTTCTCCCCGGAGGACGTCCGGCGGGCGGTATCGGCCGTCGGGCCGACGGGGGTCGTCTACGTCGGGGAGGCGTGGCACACGGCCGGAAAGGAGCATACGGCGGCCTCGCTCGACGCGGGGCTGGACCTCGCCCGGAGGATCACCCCGGCGGGCGCGATCGTCCTTGCGGTAAAGACGTGGAGATGACTATGCACTATATTCAACCAAGACCGAGTTCCATTGTAGCGGCGCTCTATACCGCCCGCGACCTGGGGGTGGACGTGGCAATCCTCCACGGCCCGTCAGGCTGTTCGTTCAAGCACGCCCGTCTCCTCGAGGAGGACGGCATGCGGGTGCTGACGACGTCGCTTGCCGACAACGAGTTCATCTTCGGCGGGCACGACCCCCTCATGCGGGTGCTCCGCTACGCGGAGAAGGAGTTTTGCCCCCGGCGGATGGCAGTCGTCGGGACGTGTGTTGCGATGATCATCGGCGAAGACCTCCAGTCCGCGATCCACGACGCCGGGACCGCGACGCCCGCGATCGCCGTGGACATCCACGCCGGGTTCCGCGAGAACATCGACGGAGTGCTCGCGACGCTTGAGCCGGCGGCTGCCGCGGGCTGGATCAGCGACGACGAGCTGGAGCGGCAGCGCTACCTCCTCCGACAGGCGAACGAGGTGGAGCGGTTGCGCGGGGCGGCGTCCCGGAACTACATCGAACCCTCCCGCGGCGATCTCAAGCACGTCGCGGCACGACGCCTCGTGGATCTCGCCGACGGCGGTGCCGCGGGCGTCGCGGTCATGAACGCGAAGAAGGAGACCGCATATATGTTCGCCGACGAACTCATCGCCCTCCACGATACCTGCCCGGACGCCGCGGTCACCTACGTCGCGAACCTTGAAGATCGGGGTCTCCCGAAGGTCCGCGAGGACGCCGCCCGGATCCTTGCCGGTATGCGGGAGCGGGAGGTCGACCCGGAACTCCTCGGGGCGCTGGACGAGTACGGCGCAAACGGGACCGCGATCGGGGAGCGGATACGGGAACTCGCTCCCGACTTCGCCCTCCTTGTCGGGGTGCCGCACGCCGTCCCGCCGGAGTACACCGAAGGCATCGAGGTCTTCTCGATCACGAACGGGCCCCGGCAGGTGGCGCCGCTCCGCGAGATGGGGCACCGGCACGTCATGGTCGAGATCGACCTGCACCCAAAGACCCTCGGCGTCCGCGAGATCGTCGAGAGCGAGTTCGGGGCGGTCCTCCGGAGCATGCGATGAAGTCCCTCCTCGTCGCCGGCGACCGCTCCGGGAGCGGGAAGACGAGCATCACCCTCGCGCTCTCGGCCCTCCTCTCGGCCGACCGGGCCGTCCAGACCTTCAAGGTGGGGATGGACTACATCGACCCGTCCTACCTTGCGGGGGTGACGGGCCGGCCCTGCCGGAACCTGGACGGCTACGTGATGGACCCGGGCGTGGTCCGGGCGGTCTTTGCGCACGGGTGCCGGGGAGCGGATATCGCCGTCGTCGAGGGGGTCCGGGGGCTCTTTGAGGGCGCGGAGGCGCTCACCGACCTCGGGAGCACAGCCGCGATCGCAAAGCAGCTCGATCTGCCGGTAATCCTCGTCGTCAACGCCCGGAGCATCACCCGGAGCGCGGCGGCGATCGTGAAGGGTTTCCAGGCCTTCGACCCCGACGTCGCGATTCGGGGGGTCATCCTCAACCAGGTGACCGGGACCCGCCACCGGGAGAAGGCGGTCAGGGCAATCGAGCACTACTGCGGCATCCCGGTCGTCGGCGCCATCCCCCGGACGGCGGAGATGGAGCTTGCGATGCGCCACCTCGGCCTCGTCCCCTACCGGGAGGGGCAGGGGCACGGGGAGTTCCTCGCGCGGATCGAGGCGGTGAAGCGGATGATCGGCGAGCATGTCGACCTCGACGGACTGCTCGCGCTCGCCCGCGACTCCGCGCCGCCGGCGGGGGAGGGGTCCGTCTACGCGGCCGCCGGGGAGGCGGACGTCCGGATCGGCGTCGCGCTCGATGAGGCGTTCAACTTCTACTACGCCGACCTCTTCGACGTGCTCGCGTCGCTCGGGGCACGGGTGGTCCCGTTCTCCCCGGTTCATGACCGGTTGCCGGAGGCCGACGGCTACATCCTCGGCGGCGGCTACCCGGAGCTCTTCGGCGCGGAACTCGAGGCGAACACCGCGGTGCGGGAGGGGCTCCGGGAGGTCTCGCGGAACGGCACCCCGGTCTACGCGGAGTGCGGGGGGCTCATCTACCTCACCGAGAGGATGGTGCTCGCCCCCGGGTTTGCGGGCTCGAAGGGGGAGGAGGTCTACGACCTCGCCGGGGTCTTTGCCGGCGAGACCCGGATGCCCGGGCGGCGGATGCTCGGCTACGTCGTGGGGACGAGCGCGGGCGAAAGCCCCATGGGCGAGGCGGCGTTCCGGGGCCACGAGTTCCACTACAGCAGCGTCCGTCTTCCCGCCGGGACGCGCTACGCCTACCGGCTGACCCGGGGGAGCGGAATCCGGGACGGGCTTGATGGTGCGGTCCGGGACCGGACGATCGGGAGTTACACGCACCTCCACCCGGTGACGAGCAAGGGGATGCTCGCGCACTTTGTGGCGAGTTGCCGGGGCTGACGGAGGGGAGCGCTCCGTGGGGATAGGACGAAGGCCAGGCATGGTCTGTTCATTTGGAATCGATGCTGGAGAGTTGTCGGGCATCGAGGTGTGAACAAAAGCGAGCGTGAGCATCGCGGGGCTTTCGCTCGCGAAGTCTGCGCCGACTGCCGGTCGGCCCCGGCAGCCCGCGTTCCGGTAGTGCTCCAGCAGAGAACTGATAATCGATCTCGGTGGATCCGACCGAAAATTTCCGTTATCGGGCTCGGGTAAAGCTCACCCTATTCCGGCTGTCGTTCATCCCTGACA
>JAGVUK010000103.1 GCA_019136335.1 Methanomicrobiales archaeon | reverse complement strand
TCCAACCATGAGCGGAGGATCCGGGCGGATGGTGGGGCCTCTGGGTAGGACCGGAGGAGAGGGCAGAGGGAGTTTGCGAATGCCGGGGGGGGTGCTCATCTTGCGCTTCCTCATCGCCGCCGCGATAGCGGCGCTCTGTCTCGGTTCGATCGCTTCTTGTGCGGCTGCAGCCCCGGTTCCCGGGGAGAACAATACTCCCGGGGTGCCGCCGGCACCCGGCACCATTGCCGGCGAGAAACCCGTCACCGCAAAACTGCCGGGTACCCCGGAAGAACCGTCGGAGCCGGCAGAAAGGTCTGTAACGGCGAGACCTGCGAATATCACGGCCGCTCTGGGAGAGACGCCGCTCCCCGACACGATCAACGCGACACCTTCCCTGTCGGCGACAGCCACTCCTGAACCTGGTGTTTTGTCCCCCGATGGCGCCGACGGTGAGGAGACGCCGGTGCCGACCCTGGAGGACTCGAATGTGACCGCATCTCCCGAACCTACCTCGCCGTTCTTCTCGACGGCCGATGATGCAGACGATGAGGATGAGCCGGAGGGGACGCCGGTGCCGGTGCCGACCCTGGAGCGGGAGGCTCCCCCGAGGCCGAATGCGACGATGGCGAAGTCGCACCAGTACCATGACCGCCCGCTGGCCCAGGGTGCCCACCCGCTCGTCAGGCCTACACCGCCCCCCGAGAAGAATGAGACCGTAGAACAGCCTGAAGATGTCGCACCGCGCGAAGGCCTCTTCGTCAGGGGTGTCGGGGTTCTCCTCGCCCGGACCCCCGAAGACGTCGCCCTCACCCGGAGCGGGGTGGAGACAGCGAACCTCGACTGGCTGCTCGATACGGCCATGCGTCTTGGTGGGCGGCATCCGCGGGTGGCGATGGAGGGTGAGGCGTTCACCGTCACGGTGACGGTCGAGGCGCAGAGCCTGGCGGTCACAGGAGGGGAACCGGCGTACGTCGTTCTGGTGCCGCCGCCGGGCGAGGTTGCCATCTATGATATCACGCGGACAAAAGAGCCCCGGAACCTCCTGGATGGGGAACGGGCTGTCTGGGAGTTCTCGGTCACCACCCGGGTCGGCCGGCTGATGCTTGAGAACCTCACACTCCCTGAGGAGCGGCTTATCACCGACTTGACGTCGTATCCCGATGCCTTCGCGTTTCGAGCCTATGCTCTTGCCGGCACCCAGGAGATCCCCTCGATGGGGCTCTCCGACCCGGTGATCGCCATCCGGCCCGCCGGAAGTGCGGCCGCGGAGTCCTCTCTTCCTCCTCTCTACACGCTTGTCGGAGTTCAGGACTCGCTCATCAACCCGTCAGAGACGATGATCGATGCGTGGCGGCGGGGCATCGACTATGACGTGATCACCGCCGGGGCCGGAGAGCACCTCGGCACTCTCGCGAGCCTCGGGAAGGAGGAGGTGGCGGCCATCTACACCGCAGAAGGAAGAGCCGGTGCAGAGGCGGCGGCCGGCCCCTCATCGTCGATAATCGACCTGATCGTGGAGTTCTTCCGCAGTATCTTCGGGAGGTTTTGAGGGTGAACCCCTCACCCCTCCCGGAACTGCTTCCAGAGGTGCATGAGCCCGAAGCACCCCGAGAGCATCATGTCCCCAAAGGGCGCTGCCTGGCGGGCCTCCGGGAGCAACCGGAGCCGGTTTGGGCCCGTTACGGCCAGGGCATCGGTGGGAAGGGGCTTCCTGACCGCAGCCCCGTGGCCGCCGTCATCAAAGATCTCTTCTGACGTCAGCGTGCCGTCGGCGAGCCGCCGGATGTAGTGCCGGAGTTTCGCCGGGGTGAGGGCGCCGGTATGGTGCTCGAAGATCCCATAGATCTCCCGCCCTTTCAGGGCAAAGCAGAGGGTATGCCCGTTCCCGGCGTTGACGAGGATAACCCCCTTCTCTGCCATACGCCGGACTTCGGGGTCGCAGAGCGCCCCGATGAGCGCCACCGGCCCGGTATCGGTGACGAGCGCCCCGGGCGCCTGGCGCCGAACGGCCTGCATCCTGGTCATGGCGGCGAGCGGGGGGTCGGAGACGAACGAGAGGAGATCCCAGTCCCCGGCATCCAGCCGCTCCCGCA
>JAGVUK010000252.1 GCA_019136335.1 Methanomicrobiales archaeon | reverse complement strand
CAGGAGGTCGTTCTTCATCCGGTTGAACTTCTCCGCCCGGTCGCTGATACCTTTTCGCTGCAGCTCGTCGAGCCCGGCGAGCACCTTTGCATGTTCCCGCCGTAAGAGGTCCAGGATGTTCTGCCCCATATCTCTCTCCCCTGCTTCGAGTGTTTTCCGGTGTCTGCATCGGATAAAAACGTATGGTCCGCCGGATACCCATAAATGGTGCAGGCGCATAGGATCATACATATGCAAAAAGAGGGATCCGGCCCTCCGGATCGCGGAAACTCGCTCCGGCGCGATCTCGGGCTCCCTGCAGTCACTCTGTCTGGCATCGGAATCATCCTCGGCGCCGGGATCTACGCCCTGCTCGGGGAAGCGGCCGGCATGGCCGGCAACGCCGTCTGGCTGACGTTTGCCATCGCCGCCGTCATCGCCGGGTTCAGCGCCCTGAGTTACGCCGAACTCTCGTCGATGTTTCCCCGGGCAGGCGCCGAGTTCGAGTACGTCTCAAACGCGTTTGGGAAGAGGCTCGCGTTCGTCGTCGGGTGGCTGATCATCCTCTCCGGCATCCTCGGCGCCGCGACCGTCTCGCTCGGGTTCGCCGGCTACTTCTCGGACCTCGCCGGTCTGCCGGTCATCCCCTCCGCAATCCTGATCGTCCTCGTCCTCGCCGCGATCCTCCTCGCCGGGATCAGGGAGACCGCCCGGGTCGCGATCGCCATGACCCTCATCGAGGCCGGGGGCATCGTCATGATCATCCTGATCGGCCTCCCGTATTTAGGGCAGGTGGACTACCTTGAGATGCCCCGGGGCATCCCGGGCCTCCTGCAGGCGTCGGCACTCGTCTTCTTCGCCTACATGGGGTTTGAGGAGATCGTAAAACTCTCGGAGGAGACCAGGAACCCCGAGCGGACCATCCCGCTCGCTCTCATGATCGCGCTTGCCGTCTCCATCCTCCTCTACATCCTGGTATCCCTCGCCGCCGTCTCGGTCGTCGGCTCCGAGCAGCTCGCCGCCTCCCGGGCACCCTTCGCCGACGTCGCGGCGGTCGCCCTCGGCCCCGCGGCGTTCACCCTCATATCCGTCATCGCCCTCTTCGCCACGGCAAACACCGCTCTCCTGATGATGATGGCATCGTCGCGGATCATCTACGGCATGGCGTCCTCGTACTCGCTTCCCCCCTTCCTCGCCCGGGTGCACCCCCGGACCCGGGTGCCCTGGACGGCCGTCGTCGCTGTTGCGCTCGCCACCCTGGCGTTCCTCTTTGCGGGCAGGATCGATTTCGTCGCGAACGTCACGAACTTCACGCTCTTTGTGACGTTCATCGTCATCAACGCATCCGTGGTCGCGCTCCGGTACCGTGCGCCCGATGTGGTGCGGCCTTTCCGGATCCCGGGCGCCGTCGGGACCCTGCCGGTCATCCCGGTCATCGGGATGGCATCAAGCCTCTTTCTCCTCGCCCAGCTCGGCACCCCGGTCCTGCTGGTCGGCGGGGTCCTGGTCGTTCTCGGTGCCGGGCTCGCGCTGGCCGGGGAGTGGCAGCCTCATGGGGCGGCATGACGGGCGAGAACGGCCCCTTATAGGGTCTGTGGAGCTGCCCTGCACCTACCGGGTTCACCTCAGGAAAACACTATTATCCCCCGGGGTCCCTCACCGGTATGCATGGCAGGCCTGTCTTCTGTCCGGCACGGCGGAGCGCTTCTTTTGGTTCTCGCGCTCCTTGTGGTGGCCGTCACGTTTGCCGCCGGATGCACGGCAGGCACCGGGGATGAGACGCCCGCTCCGGGAGCCGGGCTCTCCGGGACCCTCTCGGTCACCGGCTCGACGACCGTCCTCCCGATCGCCCAGCTGGCTGCCGAGGCCTTCATGGCCGAAAACCCCGGGGTCGACGTCCAGATCGGCGGCGGCGGGTCGAGCGTCGGCATCCAGGCCGTCGGCGAGGGCACCGCGGATATCGGTATGTCTTCCCGCGACCTGAAAGAGGCGGAGAAGGCGGAGTATCCCGGCCTTGTCGGGCACACGGTTGCCATCGACGGTATCGCGGTCATCGTCAACCCGGCAAACACCGTCGAGAGCCTGACGCCGGACCAGGTACGGGGCATCTACAACGGCACCTACACCGCCTGGGACCAGGTCGGTGGGCTGGACGGGGAGATCGTCGTCGTCGGCCGTGACAGCGCTTCGGGGACCCGTGAGTACTTCCAGGAGGCCGTGATGCAGAAGGATGCCTTCGTCGAGACCCAGCTCGAGAAGAACTCAAACGGCGCCATGGCCCAGACCATCGCCCAGACCCCGGGCGCCATCGGGTACGTGGGGCTCGGTTACCTCGACAACACCGTAAAAGGCCTTTCCATCGTTGTGAACAAAACCGCGGTCCCGCCCACGGTTGAGACCGTGAAGGCCGGGACGTACCCGTTCTCGCGCGGGGTCGTCATGTTCACGAAGGGTGAGGCAACCGGTCTTTCGAAGGCGTACATCGAGTTCATCCTCGGCCCCGACGGCCAGGCGATCGTCGAGGAAGAGGGCTTTGTCCGGGTCGACTGAGGATCTTTCTCTCTTCGCCCGGGTAATCGCAGGTCCGGGATTAGCCGGGGTGCCCAGGCGGCTGCTACCGGTCCGCTACCCGCCCTTTGACTCCCCGGCCCGGTAACGTTCGACCGGGCCGACCGCTTCCAGCCTTCCGTCGTTGAGGACGGAGACGGCGCCGTGGCCGCACGCGACCAGGCACCGGCGGCCGCTCGGCGCGAGTTCCTCATCGAGGCCCCGGATCAGCTCAAGGAGCGCCTTACGCTCCCGGCGTGCGCACTCGCTGTCGACGTTGACCGACGTCACCAGGAAGTCCGCGAGCGAGTTGTAGCGTTTCCGGTCCTCGTCGAGGCTCCCGAAGTTGATCAGCGTATCGGCGGTGAAGACAATCCCGTGCCCGGGACAGAAGAGGTAGACCTGACCGTGCAGGTGCCCGCCCAGGGATTCAAGGACCTCGAACTCGAGGTCGTGGACCTTAACGCGGGCGAGGACGGGAAAGATCGAGCGCATGCCGATCTTCTCCGCCGGGAAGAGTTCGGGGTTCTCCGGCGGGGTGAACCGCGAGAAGAGGTTGATGACGGTCGTATAGACCTCCTCGAGGATCGAGGACTCGCTGCGCGAGCCGTAGGCACGGTTCGCCTGGCGGATGATCGCAAGTGATCCGGCGTGCGTATACGCCTTTGCGCCAAAGAACCCTCCCCCCCCGCAGTGGTCCGCGTCGGCGTGGGTGATGTAGACCCTGCCGATCATCTGCTGGTTTGGAAGGCCGTAGTGCTGGAACATCCGCACGACGTCCTCGTGGTAGATCCCGTATCCCGTGTCGATCATGACGGTCTCGTCCGGGGCGCAGAGGAGGAAGATGTTGCCGCCGCCCGGCATCTGGAAGCAGAAGAGCTCGACGGCGTCGCTGAGCCGGATGCGCTGGACGTCCGCGTAGAACCGATCCCCGGTGGTGTCCCGGAGCGTCCTCCCGGTGAGCAGGATGGACTCAAAGACTTCCTTTGGGTCCTGGCCGAGGCTGTTGAGTTCCTGAACGATATGGTTGACGTCCTGCAGGAAGGAGAGCAGGAACCCGTCTTCCGCCGTCCCGATCAGCCCCCGCACGGCCTGGGCGAACCTGACGTAGAAGACGGTGTCGTCGAGTTTCTCGCCGGTCGTGTCGTACTCGATGATGTCGAGCCGGTAGCGCGACTTGAGCCGGTCGAGCAGGCTCTCCACGATCGCGGTCTCTTCGACGTTCAGGCTGATGGTGACCCTTCCCGGGTCGCACCGCCGGTCGTCGAAGTCGATGTAGGCGATGTTTGCCCCCGCCCCGGTGATGTAGGTGAGGAGCTCGAAGAGGGAGCCGGGCTGGTGGGGCAGGTATACGGAGAACTTGAGGAACCCGATCGTAGGGAGCGTCTCCTGGAGGTAGCCGATGGCGTGGAGGTCTTCCTTCATCTGCAGGTAGGTCGCGGGCGTCGCGGTTACCTCGAAGAAGACCGTGGCGGGATCGATCCGCCGGTCGTACTGGATGCGGTTGATGTTCCCCGAGTAGGACTTGACGATCTCGGCGGCACGGTGGAGCGCGCCCGGTTCGTCGGGCATTCTGGCGATAAAGGAGTATTTGTTCACCCGGTTCACCTGGAGATATCGGTACTACGCCGTCGATCTATTTCCATCTTATCTTGCAGCGCGGAAGGCCCCGATCGGGGGATGGGGCATGTTGCGGCCCCGTATCCCGGGATGAGCCCTGTGGGCGCAAAGATCCGGGTGGCGGCCGGTCACGCCAAAGCGATCTTTTCGCGCACCGCCCGTGCCCAGGTGCGGACGGCCCCAAGATCCCGGAAGTCCCCCGTCTTTGCCCGGATGAGCTTGACGATCGCACGATCCGCGATGGAGAGGCGGCCGGTATCGAGCCTCCCCGGGAAGACGCCGACCTCGACGGGATTTACGAGCAGACGGACCTGGTCCATCGACGCTTCCGCCTTCCGGAGGAACTCGGGCGTCCCTTCTTTGACCGTGAGCCCCACGGTGAAGTAAGCGACCGGGATGCTCTGCAGGTGCTGCTGGTGCCGTTCGATGAAGACCTGCGGTTCCGGGAGCCATTTGCCCATGTAGATCGGGCTCCCGATGATGGCCGCACGGTAGGGGGAGAGGTCGGTGACCCCGGTGATCGGCCGGACGTCGACCGTCTCACCGGCCTTCCGGAGTTCGTCGCCGATCGCCTCCGCCACCTCTGCGGTCGAACCGTAGCGGGTGGCGTAGGCAACAAGAATCCTGTCTGCCATGATGTACCTATCTCTCGCCCGGCCGGCCTTAAACGTTACCGGGAGGTACGGTTATGTTCTTATGGTTTGGCCTCCCTCATAGGTCCGATGGCGATCAGGGACAGGAATGCCGGAGCATGGTACCACAGGGGCCAGGCTCTCTGCAGCGACGGAAGGTTCGATGAAGCGGTCGCCTGCTATGATAGGGCCCTTGAACTCTCCCCCGGCGACCCTCTCCTCTGGAGGCGCAGGGGGTTTGCTCTCATCAAGGCCGGGCGCTACCGCGAGGCGGCCGCCAGTTTTGACCGGGCGCTCGCTCTCGATCCCGACGATACGACGGCCTGGCAGCGGAAGGGGTATGCGCTCGCCTGTCTGGGCTGGAGCGAGGATGCCGTCGCCTGCTGCGACGAGGCGCTTATGCGGGACCCGGAGCATATCCTTGCCTGGCAGAGCCGGGGCTGGGTGCTCGGGATCATGTGCCGGTACGACGAGGCGGCAGCCTGTTATGAGGAGGTCGTCCGGCTCGACCCCTCCCGCGGTTCTGCGGTCTGGCACCGGGAGCGTATGCAGGAGAGGAGGGACCTTGAAGCGCTCGCAACCGAGATCCGGGAGGCGGAGCGATTCGTCGAGGTGCCGGCCTGCATCCGGGACGTCGTCCGTGAGCGGGACTACGGCAACGTCGCCCTCGCGCGGGCGGTGCTCCAGGAACTCGTCGGGAGGGCGGAGAGGCCGGCGGTTCAGCGCCGGTGAGCGCGGTGGGGAGAAAGAGGCCGGAACGGTCTTTTGCCAGGGCCGAAAAAAGTGAATGGTTCACCGGTGCGCAAAGAACGCGCTCACCCGGCCGCCGTCCACCGCGTCGATCCGGGCAAACCCGATCCGCTCGAACTGGACGACGTTGTCCGCCTCTCCGGCGACCAGCGGTTCGCAGAACCCCTCGAGGTCGCCGTCCTGCCGGTGGAGGACGCAGGGGAGTTTTGTATCCGCCGGCAGCCACTGGATGATCGGCGCCTTCTCGCGCCGGGCGTCTTCGAGCGATTCGCCCGCGTAGGAGAGGCGCGGCACGTCCCCGTCCCACGCGATCCTGACGTTGTAGAGATCCTTTAACCGGACCATGTTCTTCCCCTCGATGTCTCCCTTCGGGAGGAGCACCCTTCCCGCGGTGACGAGGGTCCTGACCCCCCGCGAGGGATCGTTCGGGTGGAGGGCTGCACGGGCCTCGTGGACCGGGGCGCCCTCCACGGCGACCTCGATCGGGTCGGGCACGAAGAAGTACCGGTTCGCCTTCGGGTCGATGAGTTCCTTGTTCCGGGCGTAGAGGTTCTCCCACGAGAACGTGATATCGGTCTCCCCGATACCGATATCGACCATGGCGTTCCGGACCGCGTCGGGCTCGATCCCCCGGCGCGCGATCGCCCGGAGCGTCCCGAGGTGGATATCGTCCCATCCCGTGTAGACCCCGCTCCGGATCCCCTCGCGCATCCCCGACGTCGAGAGGACGACCCCCGATATCCCCATCCGGCCGTAGTGGCGGTAGACCGGCGGCTTCCAGCCGAAGTAATCGAAGATATACCGCTGTCTCCCCGTGTTTGCGATGTGGTCCTTCCCGCGGATGACGTGGGTGATCCCGAGCAGGTGGTCGTCCACCGCGACCGAGAAGTTCATCAGCGGAAAGACCGTGGCCTCGACCCTCGGGTGGAGGGGCGCGTTCACGATCCGCATCGCCGAGAAGTCCCGCATCGCCGGGTCCGGGTGGGCGAGGTCCGTCTTCACCCGCACCGTCGCGTCGCCTTCGTAGAACTCACCGTCGAGCATCCGCTGCCAGAGTTCCAGGTTCTCCTCCACCGTCTGGTCCCGGCAGGGGCACGCCTTCCCCCTGAGTTTGAGTTCCCGGAACCGTTCGGCGTCGCAGACGCAGACGTAGGCGCCGCCGAGCTCGATGAGCCGCCGGCACCAGTCGTAGTAGACGTCGAGCCGGTCGCTCTGGTAGACGATATCGGTGATCTTGAGCCCCAGCCACTCGATATCCTCAAGCACCATCCGGTAGGCCTCAGGATCGACCCTCCTTGGGTCCGTATCCTCGATGCGGAGGACGTACCGGCCCCCATAGCGCCGGACATAGTAGTCGTTCAGGACAGAGGCCCGCGCGTGCCCGAGGTGCAGCGGCCCGCTCGGGTTCGGTGCAAACCGCATCACCACGCCGTTCTCCGCCCCCTCGAGGGCGGGGAGTTCCCGGGAGCGCTCGTGCGTCTCGGTGAGCTCCTCGAGGAGTTCGGGAGCGATCTCCAGGAGACGGCTCTTTCTCTCCGCCGGGGTCATCGCCGCCACCTCCGCGATCGCTTTCCCGGCGACCGGCCCGAGCTCGCGGGCCCGGCTCCGGAACTCGGGGTGTTTCCCGAGCACCGTGCCGATGACCGCCCCGCTCTTCGGGGTGCCGCCGTGCTTCACCGCGTTCTGCAGGGCGTAGATGAAGAGCAGGTGCCCGAGATCCGCGTCCATGGTATCAGTTGCCCCGGTTGATGAAGTAGTCGGCGATCTCTCCGAGGAGACGCTTCTCCTCCGAGTCGGGGAGGATCCCGAGCGCCTCTTTTGCGACGGCGGCCCGCTCGAAGGCCGCGGCCCGGACCTCGTCGATGACGCCGGCATCCTCGAGGCGGGCGATCAGGTCGTCGATCTCCGCATCCGTAAGATCCCGCCGGTACGAAGAGAGGTCAAGCCCCTTCTCCCGCGCCTTGATCGCGATCAGGGTCTGCTTTCCTTCCCGGATATCCGAGGCACGGTCCTTGCCGCTCTTTGCGGTGTCGGCAACGAGGTCGATCAGGTCGTCCTGGATCTGGAAGGCGACGCCGCTGTTCACCCCGAACAGGTAGAGGGCATCGGCCTGGACCGGGTTTGCGCCCGCGAGGATCCCGCCGATGGCGGCAGACGCGCCGTAGAGTACGCCGGTCTTCTTGCTGACCATCTCGAGGTACTCCGCCCCCGAGACGTCGTCCCGCTTCTCAAACGCCATATCGAGGCTCTGCCCCTCGCAGATCTCGGCGCACGTCCGGGCGAGCATCCGTGTCGCCCGGACTTTTGCGGCATCTCCCGCATCCGAGAGGCAGATGAACTCAAACGCCTTCGCGTAGAGCACATCACCCGCAAGGATCGCCGTCGGTTCGCCCCAGACGGTATGCACCGTCGGGACGCCGCGCCGGGTGACGTCCCCGTCCATGATGTCGTCATGGATGAGGGTGAAGTTGTGGGTCAGTTCGAGCGCGAGAGCCGCGGGGAGCAGGTCGTCCGAGGCTCCTTTCCTCACCGCATCCGCAGCAAGGATCACAACCGCCGGGCGGAGCCTTTTGCCGCCCGCAAGCAGCAGGTGGGCGCTCGCCCGGAAGAGGTCGCCGTGGACGTCTCCAAAGTAGCGGTGGATCACCTTGTCGATCCGGTCGGCATTCTTCTCCAGATAATCGTTCAGCGTCGTCATGCCTTCATCTCCTATGTTATCAGCACCTTCTGCCCGTTCCTGAGGATGTGGAGGTCGTTTCCGAGTGTGTACCCGATCTCCTCCGCGAACTTCGCGTAGCCGCCGGTCATGTTGATGTCGCCGTGGGCCGGGATGACGTGCTGGGGGTTTAAGAGGTGCAGGAACTCGTAGTGGTCCTCCTTGTATGCGTGGCCCGAGACGTGCAGCTCGTCAAAGATCCGCACCCCCGCCATCCTGGCGCGCGTCTCGACAAGGTAACGCTGCCCGTAGTTCATCGGATTCGGGATCACCTTCGCGGAGAAGAGGATCTTGTCGCCCTTCTCCAGTTTGTAGGGCGTGTCCCCCATCACGATCCTCGTCAGGATGGCGCCCGTCTCCCCCTGGTGGCCGGTGACGATCGGGACGAACTTGTCCTTCCCGGTCTTCATGATCCTTCTCAGCGTCCGGTCGACGGTTCGCCGGTTGCCAAACATCGAGAGAGACTCGGGGAACCCGACCAGTTTCAACTGCTCAGCCGCCGAGCTGTAGCGTTCCATCGACCGCCCGAGGAGGACCGGTTTTCTCCCGATCTCATGGGCGCACTCGGCGATGGTCTTGACGCGGGAGATGTGCGACGAGAACGTCGAGACGAATATGGCGCTCTTGTCGTCCTCATAACTTGTGATGGTATCCCTGACGAGGTCCCGCGCGATCTTCTCGCTCGGGCAGCGCCCCTTCTCGCCGATGTTCGTGCTCTCGACGATCAGGGCAAGCACGCCCTCCTTGCCGAGCTGGCGCAACCGGGCGAAGTCCGGCGGCTCCCCGAGGACCGGTGTCCGGTCGAGTTTGAAGTCGTTTGCGTAGACGATCGCGCCCCGCGGCGTATGCAGGACCGGGAAGACGGTATCGATGATCGAGTGCTGGCTCCGCACGAACTCAAGCGTCAGGTGCGGGGAGATGGTGTAGCGCTGCCCGGCCTTCAGGGCGAAGAGCTTATTGTTCACCCCGAACTTCTGTTCGCCCGCGATCTGCTGCCTGATCAGTTCCGAGGTATAGGGCGTGCTGATGATCGGGGCGTTGTACCGGTGCGCCAGTTTCGGTATCGCGCCGATGTGGTCCAGATGCCCGTGCGAACAGACGATCGCCTTGACACTCCCCTCTATCGCATTCATGATGGTATCATCAGGAATGGCTTTCATCTCGATCAGGTCCAGAGAATGCATGTTCTCAATATCAGCATCCTCGTGGATCATCACCTGGTCGAGGCGTAGACCCATATCAAAGATGACAATCTCTTTTCCGCAGCGGACGGCGGTCATATTTCTGCCGACTTCGTTATACCCGCCCACTGCTATGATCTCAATATCCATGTAGCCTCCTTGCCGGATGTCTTCTGTGGTTTTTTTGTGGTTAGTCGCTGTTTTCAATCATCTGCCGGGTCAATCCGGTGATATACGCCCGTGCGTGCCGGAGATCCCGTGTCGTCCGGGATCCTGTCAGGAACATCGCAACGCAGAGTTCGCGGTGTATCCTCTCGACGGCTGCAAAGAGTGCGTCCTCGCTCTCCATGGCCGGTTTCAAGAGAGGGAGCGCCATGCCCCCGAGACTCGCCCCGAGTGCAACGGCTTTCGCGATATCGATCCCTGAACGCAGCCCGCCCGTCGCAATGATCGGGCCTCCTGCCGTCCGCACCTCGCAGAGGCTTACCACGGTCGGTATGCCCCAGGAGAGGAACGCTTCCCCGAGATCGGCAAGACCGGAGTCGTCCGCCCGCAGGCGTTCGATCTTCGCCCAGGACGTTCCTCCGTAACCGCCGATGTCGATGGCGTCCGCTCCGGCTCCCCGGATTATCCTCGCGGTTCCGGCGGATATGCCTGAACCGGTTTCCTTCACGATGACCGGGAGGGGAAACTCGTCGCAGAGGTTGCGGAGCGCATCAAGGCATCCCTCCGCGTTATGATCGCCTTCCGGCTGGATCGCTTCCTGGAGCGAATTGACGTGGATGGCGATCGCCTGTGCGTCGATCATCTCGACAGCCCGCTCCGCCCACTCGATGCCGTGGTCGCGCAGCTGGATGTTATACCGGTCGGCAGCACGTGCGAGCCGCCGGTTCACCTCGAGGGTGTCCGGATGTCCTCCGGTCATCGCTGCAATGAAGAGGGGGGAGTTGAGTGTTCTACCGAGAAACTGCGTCTTTGTCTCGATCGCGTCCATATTGCATTCGGGAAGGGCGTTATGGACCAGACGAACATCCTCAAAGCCGGCGTCGCCGGCCTCGATGGGTTTTTCCGCGCAGATGAGAAGGTGATCCCGTTTCCTTGAGGATGTCGCGGTCTCGCGGGTCATGGTGCGCCTCTCCGCGTTACGATCGTCCCGTCGTGCCCCGTGCCGTCTAAAAACCGGCCGATCTTAGAGACGTGGAATATGTGAGCGTCGGTGCCGGCGTCGGCGAGCGCGAGGAGTTCCACGATCTTGCCCCGCATGCCTCCGGTCACGTCGGTCTTCGTCGATCCGCCGATATCGAGCATCTCCGCGATATGCCGGTCGATGCGCGGGATGACCGACCCGTTCTGCAGGACGCCGGGGACATCCGTCGCAAGCCCGACACGCCTGCTCGCGAGAGCCGTGGCAAGCCGGGTCA
>JAGVUK010000210.1 GCA_019136335.1 Methanomicrobiales archaeon | reverse complement strand
ATCCAGAGAAACGCCCTCTGGGTCGCCCACGTCCGGTCGATGACCCCGCCGTTCGATACGGTCTACTCGAGCAACCCTCTTGTCATGCAGCTCTTCAGCGAAGCGGGGGTGGACGTCCAGTCGCCCGACATGTACGAGCGGGAGACGCACTCCGGCACCGCCATCAGGCAGCGGATGCTTGACGGCGAGCCCTGGGAACACCTGGTCCCCCCTGCAGTCGTGGATGTCGTCCGGGAGATCCGCGGCGTGGAACGCCTGCAGCGGATCGCGGGGAGCGACTGATGGGCGGAACCCTGATGGGGACGGTCGTCATAATAGGGTGAGTCATGTTCAAGCAGATCCGAGACCTCTTCCGGCGGACCGAACCGGAGAAAGAGAACCTGGAACTCTCCGTTGACGACCTCCCGGGATGGCTGGATGCCCGCGAGGAGGAGATCGCGCTCGGTCTCCTGAGTGCGACGGCGCCGTCGCGGGAGGCGATCACCGGCACCCTCAAACATCTCCGGGAGGTGGTCGCCCGCATGGAGACGGCGGACGCTGATGAGGCGGTCCACCCCCGGCTCCGGGATATATCAAAAAAGGCGCTCCCCCAGTTCACGAAGTCTATGACCCAGATCCTCTCCCGCGAGCCTTCGGGCGACCCGGAGGCCTTCTACAGCACCTCTGCCGAGACCCTGAAGAGCGCGCTCAAGGTGTTGAAAGGACAGGGAAAATACCTCTCCGCCCCCTACCCGGACGAGATGAAGGAGGTGCGCACCGCCGTCAGGGACCTTGGAAGGGAGATCAACGCGATGACGGAGGCGATCGCCCGCGCCCGGACGGACCGGCAGCAGGTGGAGGATACCCGGAAGACGTACGAACTCCTCATCCGGGTCCGCGAGGAGTATGTCGCCGCCTCCGGTCAGGTGCGGGAGTATGAAACGGCGATCGAGGAGGCGGAGAGAAAGATCCGGGAGGCCGAAGCCGACATCGCCGCCCTCAGGCTGCGCCCTGATTACGCGAGAAAGCAGGAGGTCGAGGAGAGAATCCGGGAACTCGACGCCCTGGATGAGGAGGCCGGGCGAGAGATCGCAGCCCTCCGGACCCCCGCCATCCACGTCTTCCGGAAAGCCGAGAAGGCGGCTGAAAAATCAGGAGACGGCGAGACAGCTACGGCAATCGGCCGGGCCCTCGACGCCTGCACGGGCGGCCTCCCTGGTGACGAGGGTGCCCGGGTCGACCAGATAGAGGCGGTGATGCCGGCCGTCCTTGCCATGATCCGGCGGGAGGATCTCCTCCTCAAGAACCAGGAGGAGGTCCGCCTCTTCTCGGACCCGGAGACCCTGCCCGCCGGGATACGACGGGTCCTCTGCCGGCAGAGGGAGGTCCAGGAGCAGCGCGCAGCACTGCAGGAGACTCATGCCGCGCTCCCGGGGGTGGTCGACGAGCGGCGTCTCACGGCCGCGCTCGCGGAACTGCAGCGCGAACGCGAGACAAAGGCTGCCGCGCGGGCCCGGGCGGAGAACCAGCGGGAGATCTCGCAGGCCTCGTATGCAGAGGAGCGCAAGAGTCTTTTGTCCCGCGCAGCCGCTCTCGCGGGCGGAGAGGTCACGGTCGACGTGCCGGACCTCCCGCCCCTCTCCTCCCGGCCCTGAGGGGCACACAACGCTGCTGTTCTGGTCGGAAAAGGAAACCCTGTTTATGCCCGGCGCCCAAACATTCCATGAGTAATCGTTGATGAAGACAAACACCACCCCACCCGGGTCCCTGTCGCGCCTCTGGATGGCGGTCCCCGCAGTCTCGTTTGGAGGGATCGGGATCGAGTTGCTCCTGTCGTCTGCCGGGTTTCCCTACGCCGTCTGGGCGGGCATCGCAGGATGCGTGGCCGCCTCATGCGTTCTCTTCTACCAGGCATACCTCAAACCGCGCAAGGATATCGTTTCGCTCTTCGTGCCGCTCTACGCGGTCCTCATCTTCATCGTGCCCAATGAGATCAGTTCGGGCGTGATTGTGCAGACATGCTACGCGGCGACGATCACCCTTCTTGCGGTGCGGTTGGAAAAGTTGTTTAATGCACCGAAACCAGAGAAGAAGACAATGAAGCAGATGTTAAACGACTATATCGTCCGGCTCGACCCGCTCCTCACCGTGATCGATGAGGAGACCGGGCACCTTGTCGCGCAGGCCCTGCTGACGTATAAGTTCGGGCTTTACGGGAGCGCGGCCAGGAAGAGCACGGAGGCGCTTGCCCGGCTCGACGCAATCGCCCCGCACCCCGGCGTGCTGGAGCGGGCTCTCCTGATCCTCCGGGAGCGTGCCGGCGGCTTTGCCGAGTCCCGCGTGACGGCGAACCCGGAACATACCTTCACGGAAGCCGACTACGATACTCTTGCCATCCGCCTCCGCCCGGACCAGATCGAGGACCCCGCGGCGCTCGACCTCGACAACGCGCTGGTCCTGCTCTACGCCGTCGGGATCGAGACCTCTCCCGACGACGAGCAGGCACTGGAAGAGCACCAGCGCTTTGTCACCCAGATCCTGGAATCCTACAAAGATAAGCTGACGGTATGACCAACCTGACCGAAGGCGACCTCTTCCGGGGCCTCATAGCGGTAGCGGCGCCGATCGTGGTCGGAAACGTGCTCCAGAGCGGTCTCGAGATCGTCGATCTCTTCTTTGTCGGCAGGCTCGGGGCGGAGGCGATCGCCGGTGTCGCCATGGGCACCTCGATCGTCATGGTCCTCATGACCGTCATCATCGGGCTTGTCACCGCAAACACCGCCTTCGTCTCCCGGCACTACGGGGCGAAGGACCTTGATATGGTGGCGAAGGGAGTTTCGCACACCCTGGCCCTCGGGCTCGTATTCTCGGTCGTCCTCAGCGTTGCGGGCATCCTCTTTGCCGAGGATATGCTCCTCCTCCTCGGCGCCGAACCAGCCGTCGCGGTCCTCGGGGCCTCCTACCTGACGGTCCTCTTTGCCGGCAGCGCGGCGATGGTCGAACTCTGGGTGATCAACTCCTCATTCCAGAGTTGCGGCGACGCCACTACGCCCATGCTCCTTGTGGTCCTTGCAAACACCTTGAACATCGTCCTCGACCCGCTCCTGATCTTCGGTTACGGTGCCGTCCCTGCCTTCGGCGTTGCCGGGGCGGCATACGCGACCATCATATCCCGGAGCGTGGCCTTCACCATAGCGTTCGCCCTGCTCCTCTCGGGACGGACGCCGATCCCCTTCTCGCTCCGGACGAAGTTTGAGATCCCGCTGGCATGGAGGCTGATCCGGGTCGCCGTCCCGAACTCCGTCCAGTCGGGGCTCCGGAGCGTCACCTTCCTTGTGATGATGGCGGTCGTGGCTGTCTTCGGCACTGCGGCCCTCTCCGCCTACGGCATCGTGGGAAGGCTCGAGATGGTCGCGCTCATGCCGGGGTTCGGCGTCGCGACCGCCACCGCCGTGATCGTGGGCCAGAACCTCGGCGCCCGGAAACCCGAGCGGGCGGAGGAGGGGGTGAGGCTCTCCGCGCTCATGAACGGCGGGTTCATGGTGCTCGTGGGGATGGTCTTCTACTTCGCTGCGCCGGCGATCGTCGAGATCTTCGACCCGAGCGGTGAAAGTACGGCGATCGGCGTCTCGTACCTGCAGACGGTCGCGCCGTTCTACGTCCTCATCGCCGTCGCGATCGTCCTCGGGTTCGCGCTCAACGGGGCGGGGGATACAAAGAGGCCCATGTATGCGACGCTCTTCTCCATGGTCCTCTTCCAGGTGCCGCTCGCGTGCATCCTCCCCGGTCTCCTCGGGATCGGCATCATGGGGGTCTGGCTCGCGGTGGTCTTCGGGGCCGTCCTGCAGACGGGGATGCTCTTCTCGATGTACCGGCGCGGGGCCTGGAAGGCGACGATGATATGACGGTGAGGCGCGCCCCGGGCACCCGGCCGCCGGCAGGCGCCCCCTTCACCCCACAGGATAAATACCTGGATGCGGCAGATACCCTCACTGAGGGAAAGTGCAGTGAGAAGCGAACTTGACCATGAGATCGGGAGACTCTCCTCCCTCGCCCGGGAACGCGGCGCGGATGCACGGCGGATAGCCGCCCACGACGTGGTCGTCGCGGAGTGGGTGCGGTTCAAGTGCCGGTTCGGGTGCAAGGGCTACGGGAAACATATGTCCTGTCCCCCGTATGCCCCTGCCACCGCCGAGACCCGGCGGCTGCTTGCCGAGTACAGCACCGGCATCCTCCTCCGGTTTGAAGGCGTCCCGGGTCATCCCGACCTGAAACCCGACGAGATACCGCTCGACTTCCACCCGTTCTTCCGCGATCTCATCCTCTGGGTGAACTCGACGGTGCACCTCCTCGAAAAGACAGCCTTCTACGACGATTTCCCGAAGGCGTTCGGGTTCGGGGCATACCCCTGCATATACTGCGAGCACCAGCACTGTGTCGCCGAAGAGCACGAAGGCGTCGTCGACGAGAGCATCCGCAGGCTCTGTCGGCACATGGACCTCGTCCGCCCGACGATGGAGGGGGCCGGGATCGACGTCTTTTCCACTGCCCGGAAGGCCGGGTGGGACCTGCACGTCATCCCCTGCAGGGACCTTGAGTACGGCAAGATCGTCCACGGCAACATCACATCGATAGGGCTCGTCCTCATCGAGTGACGCGCCGGGCCTTCAGTCGTTGCGGACGCCCCGGATGAACTCCTCGGTCATGCGGAAGGCGTCGTCGTCCCTGACCTGCACCGGGGGGTGCTTCATAAAATAGGCGGACGGGGATACGAGTGCACCGCCGATACCCCGGTCGAGGGCGACCCTGCAGCACCGGATGGCGTCGATGACGATCCCTGCGGAGTTGGGGGAGTCCTCGACGGAGAGGCGAAGGTCGATCTGCATGGGGACATCCCCAAAGAGCCTCCCTTCCATGCGGAGGAAGCAGACCTTGTTGTCCTTCTGCCAGCAGACGTAGTCGCTCGGCCCGATGTGGATGTTCTCGTCGTCAAGGGGTGCATCGAGGACCGACTGCACCGCTTCGGTCTTTGAGGTCCTCTTCGAGGCGAGGCGGTCCCGGTTCAGCATGGTTAAAAAGTCCGTGTTGCCGCCGGTGTTCAACTGGTAGGTCCGGTCGAGTTTCACCCCCCGCCGCCGGAAGAGGTCGGCGAGGACCCGGTGGGTGATCGTCGCGCCGAGCTGGGCCTTGACATCATCGCCGATGACGGGGAGGCCCCGCGCGCGAAATCTCTCCGCCCAGGCTGGATCGCTTGCGATGAAGACCGGCATGTTGTTGATGAGGCCGATACCCGCCTCCAGCGCACATCCGGCATAGAAGCGTGCAGCCTCCTCTGACCCTACGGGAAGGTAGTTGAGCAGCATCTCGGCGCTCGAGTCCTCGAGCGCCCGGACGATCTCCTCACGTGACGGTTCCTTCTCATCGGCGAGCACGAACCTGGTCTCCTCCCTGTAACCCTGCATGTGCTCGGGAAAGCCGTCGAGCACCCGCCCCATCCGGACGGTCACCCCGGTCTCCGGCATGCCGGGACAGAAGGCGGTGGTGCAGTTCGGCGGGGAGAATATCGCTTCGGAGACATCCTTTCCGACTTTCCTCGCATCGATGTCGAATGCTGCGACCACGCTGATATCCGACGGCCGGTAGCCGCAGAGGTCCCAGTGCATCAGCCCGGTCGCATCTGCCTCGTCTCTTCCGCGGTAGTATTCGATACCCTGGAGCAGCGAACTGGCACAGTTCCCGACGCCCACAATTGCAATCCTGATCGAGTCCATGACAGCCCTCCGGAGATCCGGGATACTGCTGAATACACCTCTCTTTCTGGGTGGATGTGCTCAGCACCGTGTGAGTAGACGCAACTGTAAAAGACAGCTTGCGTTTTCGACTATAATACGGAGCGGGAGATATAAGGGTAATGGTTCGAGGAGCGTCGGGAGGTTCGTGCCTCACAGCGCAAAGACGGGGTACCGGGCATTCCTTGCATACGCCAGGTCATCGTTACCGTTGAGAATGGAGGCAGGGGGCGGCCGGATATCGATGAGCGGCGAGCACCTCCGGACCTCGCCGATCTGCCGCTCATCGGTATCCGGTATGGGGCGGGAGGGTGATCGCGGCCACCCCACCGGCCGCCGCCGGCGGGTCGGGGCAGCGGGGTCGCATCCGATCTTGCACGAATTAGGATTCCCCGGGACTGCTCCGGCAAACTCTGCCGGGCAGGTGGGAGGGGGTTGACCCGGGTACAGCGTTGCGACGATCAGCCCGCTATCGGGGTTGAACCAGAAGATGCCTCACGCGCCGGCAGGAGATCCGGTTCCCCTGATTCTGCCGGAAGGCGGCGGGGTCGATCCGGCTCCCGGCAAAAGTATTATCTGCAGCAGATGCTATAGGGTGCTTTCGCTGTAACCTATGACGGAAGTATTCCTCTGCACGAACGGGTGCGTCGAGGGGCAGCTCAGGACAAAATTCATCGAGAGGTACCTGAGCGCTCATGCTCAGAATATCCATGTGGTATCGGCGATAGGCGATGCCGATGTCGTTCTCTTCTACGCATGCGGCCTGACCGGCGAGAAAGAGGGCCATTCCCTGAGCGTCGCCGGGGAGCTCAAGGAAAAGATGCGGCAGGGCGCCGAGCTTGTCGTCTGGGGGTGCCTCCCGAAACAGAATCCCGGGGCGCTTACGGGGATCTATGACGGCCCGATCATCGGCCCGATGGATACCGGTCTCTTCGCCCCTCTCGCGGGCACAAACGGCGTCTCCCTGGAAGGCATCGATCACTCGGCGGCCGCGAAAGAGTTAGCAACCATGGCCGCGCCCAGTATCCACGGCTGCAACGGGACCGACCTGCTCACCGCCGCATTCCTTCTCTATAAACGGGGGGTAGACCTCTTCGGTTCGCGCCGGCAGAGACACTCTGAGGTATACTACATCCCTATCGCGGTCGGATGCACCGGGCACTGCACCTACTGCAGCGAGCGCCCGGTGTTCGGGAACACCGTCCATAGCCGCCCGATCGGGGATATCGTCTCGGAGTTCCGGAGCGGGCTGGAACGCGGGTACAGCCGTTTCTCGTTGATCGCCACGGATCTCGGGAGTTACGGTATCGATATCGGTTGCCGCCTCCCCGACCTCCTCGAAGACCTGATCGGTATCGGTCCGGCGGACAACTGTTCAATCCTCTTAAACCAGATCGAACCACACCATTTTGAAGGGATCTACGGCGACATGGAACCCATCCTCGCATCAGGAAAGATCGAGATGGTGATGTCGCCCGTCCAGTCGGGGAGCAACCGGATCCTGAAACTCATGGGCCGGCATTACACCGCCGAGCAGTGGAGTGCGCTGATGCTGGACATCTACCGGAACTATCCGGCGATCCGGCTGAACACCCAGTTCATGGTGGGGTTCCCGACGGAGACGGAGGACGACTTCGCCGCAACGCTCTCTCTTCTCGACCCGCCGCTCCGGCTCGATGAAGCGTATATATTCAGGTTCTCTCCAAGGCCGACGGTCGCCGCCTCCCGCCTTCCGGACCAGGTCCCCGACGATGTCAAGGAGGCACGGGCCGCACGCCTGCTGAGCAGGTTTGCGAGGAACCGCATATAGCCGGTGAAAGTGGGCCGGGCCACGGGAGGCGGGGTTTGCCGTCTTCTCCTCCCGGGGCGACCCGCCCGCCCACCCATGCCGGGTGGTGGAATACGCCTCCCGGACAGGGGAGGCCGGAAAGATCCCGGCATTTTTTCATCGAAATACATACAGGAACAGGCCGGGCAAGAACCCTCGCGTGCAGTCACCTCCGGCCCGCCGGTTGCTTCTGATCGTGGATGCGGCCGTACCCCGTGACAGAAACGTTATTATAGTCCGGGGCTGTATTGCAGAAACGCCTTCTGGGAGATGGAACGGGTTCGTATGATACGGAAGATGGCGTGTACGGGGATCCTCGTGATACTTGTGGTCTGCGTGAGCATGACGGCTCTTTTCGCGTTTATTCAGGCGGGCGGCATACACGCCGCCGGCGTTGGGGAGAAGAACGTCATACTGGTCGCCGCCCACGATAGCCCGGAAGCGGCGAAGGTGCTCGCGGATTACACCTGCGACGGCATTGCCGACCAGGTGGAGATCCAGCAGGCCATAGACGCGTCCCGGGCGAGAGGGGCAGCCGTCTCTCTCGCGGAAGGGACGTTCAACCTCGACGGAGACCTGGTGGTGCCCGGCAACACCCTCATCGAGGGGAAGGGCGAGACCCGGACCCGTCTCCACTGGATGTCCGGCCGGCTTACCGCGTACGGGGGAGAGAACATCGTCCTCGGGAATTTTGAGACCTGCGGGACCGGGGCGATATTTCTCTTCAACTGCAGCCACGTCAGGGTTCACGACGTCGTCGCACGCGTCGATGATTCCCTTGGCGGAGGGGCATTCTTCGTCTGGGTGCAGAACAGCATCTCCGAGGATATCGAGTTTGTCAACTGTAAGGCCATCGACTGCGGGAGGATGGGTTTCATGAACGACGGCGAGGGGTCCCCGAGACTTATCCGGAATATCCGCTACATCAACTGTCAGGCCATCAACTCGGGAAGGTATGCAAGGTTCACCCCCTACGGAGAGTGGACGACCGGTTTTGCCATAGCGGAGAACAACGACCTTGTCGATGCAATGCTCACTGCCTGCCTGGCCGAGGGTTCGTTCGAGTCCGGATTTCACGTCGAAAATGCCCCCAGGATCACAAACCTGGTCTTCAGGGACTGTATCAGCAGGAATAACGGCCAGAAACCGGATGCATTCTATAACCCGTCGGAGGAGTCGCACGGGCTCCACTTCGGCTCAGGCTACTGGGTGCAGGGGGGGACCACGCTCTACAACTGCGTGTCCGGGGGCAACGGCAATGCGGGTTTCTCCGCGGGTCCGGGAGTCCGCCTCTATAACTGCACCGACGACGGGTCGGCAGTGGGGTTCCGGCTGGTTGAGACGCGCGATGTCTATCTCAAGGACTGCACCAGCCGAAACGCAGGGGCGTATGCGGTCTATGCGCTCGAAGCAGAGGGGATCGTGGCGGAGGGCCTGAACATCCTCGACCCGGCCGGTTTCAACGGCAACGGTTCGTTCTTCGGCACAATCGCACACCCGGTCATCAACAGCCGGTTCGATCTCATCGGCCAAAACGACGGGACCGTCCGCACAATCTACTGTGAAGGCTGCCGCGGCGTCACATTCACGGGCGTTATCCGGACCGGCCACCCGGACCCGGTCGTCATCACGAGAGGGGAAGGCATCGATACCCGCGGGCTGCAGATCGAGGCCGGAGGAGAGATCGCAGACCCCGGCCGGGATGGCGGTTGCGGGCTGAAAAACTTTCTGATCAGGATCATTACGGCGTTTCTATGAAGATAGTCCAGGTTACTCCCTACTACCCGCCGCACACCGGGGGCATCGAGCGGTACGTCCATAACCTGAGCAGGGCGCTTGCCGACCGGGGCCACGATGTCACCGTCCTGACCGCGAATATACCGAAAGGCAGCCCGGTCGAGACCGAGAACGGGGTTGTGATTGAGCGCCGCCCCTGTCTGGGGCGGCCTTTCAACGACCCGTTTGTGCCCTCTTTCTTCCGGCTCGGTGAGAGCCTCGCCGGAGCCGATGTCCTGCATGCTCATAATGCCTACAGTTGTGCTGCGGTGAGCGCGGGCGTTGCCCGGCGGAGGTGCGGCATACCGACGGTCCTGACGCACCATGGACAGCATATGTTTGGGCACCCTCTCAAGGACCTGTTCGTGACGCTTTACCGGGGAACCATCGAGTACGGGCTCGTCCACCGGATGGACCGGGTTGTTACGCTCTCTCCGTCGGATGCGGACTACGTCTCGGCGTTCGGCGTCGGGAAGGAGAGGATCTCCGTCATACCGAATGCGATCTGCCCGGAGGACTTCCTGCCCTATATCGGGCAGGATACGACCGGGTTTGTGGAGGCGCACCGGCTCGAGGGCAAGAAGCGGGTGCTTTTTGTCGGGCAGATATCGACAAGGAAAGGCGTCGATGTGCTCCTGCGGGCGGTCGACCAGATCGTACACGGGCAGGGCCGGGACGACCTGGTCTTCCTCTTCATCGGCGACGGCGATTACCGGGAGAGGGCACGGGAGCTCGCCCGCGGGTACCGTATCGAGGGGCATGTCCGGTTCCCGGGAAAGGTGGGGCTCCGCGACCTCGTCGCAGCATACCGGTCCTCGGACATGTATGTCCTCCCTTCACTCTCGGAAGGGATGCCCACGGTGATCCTGGAGGCCATGTTCTTCGGCCTGCCGGTCATCACGACCGACCTGCCCTGTCTCAGGGACAACTTCGGCGACCACGCTGTTCTGGTGCCCGCCCGGGACGAGCGCGCGCTGGCCGGTACCATCACTGTCCGGTCAAACTACACCTGGGATAACGTTGTGCTGGCATACGAGCGGCTCTACGAGCAGATGACTAATTGACCGCTCATCCCGTTCTTCGCTGCGGCAGCATGCAGCCCCGCATCTCCTGGAGACTTGCTGCTACCGGCAGGTCCTTCCCCGTGACTGCCGCCGGGGAGGGGTGGACGTTACCGCCGTGTGCCTTACGTTCATGCAGAGATGAGAAATGCGAGGCTGTCATCATCGCATCGTGCCCCCGTTCATTACGGTTGCAGCGATGCTCAAGACCCCGGCACCCTCACAGGAAGGGAGTACCGATGGAGTTTACACCCTTTGGAAGGTCGGATCCCGGGGCACGCCCGGGCACGACGCATTCCCCGGGCTATCGCCATGACTGCCCCCTCCCCCAATGGCGCTGTCCCCACGATCCACGCCCGGGGACAGGCCTGGAGGCAACGGATCCGGCTACCATCCGGCCTGATCAGCGTATGACGGGTGTATCCCCGGGCACGGCTGCCTACTGGTTATCGCAAGCACTGCCCCCGCCCCCACCCGGGGGCGGGGGAGGAGGCCGAAGGCCGGGTGGGGTGGGGGGTGCCGGAAAGAGGCGTATGGATATCCCCCTGCGAAGCGCGGGCAGGACGGGAGATCCCGGAGAGACGTATGAGCTCCCCCGCAGGGAGGCGCGGGCAGGGTGGGGGTGGTCGGAGAAGAACGTACGGGTACCCACCTGTGGGGACGCCGGAGAGCGCCATACGGGTATTCCCTTCTGGGGGGTAAGCATCAGACTGGGTCCGATCATTCGGAAGCGATGCATTATCAGACCCCGCCTGCCGGGCTGTGACGCGCTTATATCGGTCCAGGCGACGAGATTGCTTCGGTATCTGGGTTTTCATGGAATTTCAGGGATATCTTCGAAATATGGGGCGTTCATATCGGGATTGACGTATCGATGCGCCTGAATGTTCCGGGAAGTCAGGCTGCACTGCCTCACGGTAAGCCTCCGGGTGCGGGTTGACCTATATCATCCTGATTCCATAATCAATTACCTCAGCTGTTGTTTATTCAATTTTAAACGGATTTTTA
>JAGVUK010000080.1 GCA_019136335.1 Methanomicrobiales archaeon | reverse complement strand
TGACGTTCACGTCGGGGCAGACGATGGCGACGCCGAGCAGGATGGGGAAGATGGTGCCGAAGTCGCCGACGGCTCCGGCGATCTCTTCGAGGGTGATCCGGATGCCGTTCCCCTTACTCCCGGTGCTCTCCGCCATAGTTCCTCTCTGCCATATGTCCTCCTCCTTTTTCGTGGTTCCGGATGAGGCATCCCGGCCCGTCATGCGGGCTGCGCGGTTCCCGGGAGCCCGGGCGCAGTTTCGCCCTTCGGTTTCTTCCCGCCAAGGAGATCTTCGGCCGCGAGCTGCCCGATGACGGCATCGAGGTACTCGGAGATGATCCGGTCCTTCCCGGGGATCTGCCGGATCCAGACCCGCACCGTCAGCCTGACCCATTCCTCCTTGATCGACGAGACCTGCACCTTCGGCTCGAAGAGCCGAAGTCCGGGGCGGGGGAGGTCGGACGAGAGGCGCCCGAGGTAGGGGAGGTCGAAGAGGTTCTGGACGGCAGACCGTTCGGCCGGCTCGACGTGAGGGAGGATGAGGGGATGGTCGTGCGCGGCCGCGAGGGCGATCTCCTGCACCCGCGCGAGGTCGGCGGTGACCGGGACGGCGAGCGGGATCGCGACCTCAAGAGGTCGGCGGTGACCGGGACGGCGAGCGGGATCGCGACCTCAAGCAGCCCGGCACGGGAGTAGTTGATGACTTTTGAGGTTATGATGCTCGAGTTCGGCGTGAGGACGAGGCCGCCGTCGAGCCCCTGGAGGATCGTCGTCGTGAAGGAGATGTCGCGCACCTTGCAGGGCCCGGTCTCCGGCCTGCCGCTGACGATCACCCACTCCTCAAGCTGGACCGGGCGGTTGATCGTGATCAGGATCCCCGCAACGGCGTTCTGGATGATCTGGCGCGACGAGAACGCGACGACGATCCCGAGGAGACCGAGCGACGCGATGAAGGCCGTCAGTTCAAACTCGAGGAAGTACCGGGCGCTTGCGTAGATCCCACCGACCATGACGGCGTACTGGAGGATGGCCGCCGCCCATTTGGCCTTTCCGCGGGAGACGTGCCCGTCAAGCACCCGCCGGAGGAGAAGGTAGGCGAGGTTGCCGAGAAAGAGGAACGCGATGAAGGCGAAGATGAACGCGAGGAACGCATCGAGGGGCACTCCGCCGATGAGGACCGGATTGCTCACCTGCATGTAGAGAGAGGTGAGCGGGGAGAGGATTAATCCTTTCCGTCACGATGTTTCGGCCTTGACCGGGATACCCTCGGCCGAAAGACGCTTGAGGACTTCCCGGAGGTAATGGGAGGCGATCTCATCTTTCTGCGGGATCTTCCGGATCCAGGCACGCACCATCAGTTTGACCCAGCCATCGCTGACCGATACGGTGTGGACGGCGGGTTCGAGGCCGATGAGATCGGGACGGTCGGAACGGAGCCGCTTGTTGTAGGGGAGATCGAAGAGGCCGTGGACGGCGGACCGCCCGGCCGTGCCAGGGGTCCGGATGATCCGGGGGTCGTCATGCGCCACCGCGAGCGCGATCTCGCGCACCCGTGCAAGGTCGGCAGAGACCGGGACGGAGAGTGCGACCCGGATCTCTAACAGCCCGTTCCGGGAGTAGTTGACGACCTTGGACGCTATGATGCTCGCAGAGCCCCGTCGTCGGCATCTCCCCGACGACGATCCACTCCTCGAGCTGGACCGGGCGGTTGATCGTGATCAGGATGCCGGCAAGGATGTTCTGGGTGATCTGGGTCGACGAGACGGCGACGATGATCCCGAGGATACCGAGCGACGCGGCAACAGCTCTCGGGTCGAAGTCGAGGAGATAGCGGGCGCTCGTGTAGACCCCGCCGACCATGACGGCGTACTGGAGGGTGGCCGCCGCCCACTTGGCCGTCCCCGGGGAGACCCGGCCGTCGAGGGCCTGCCGGAGGAGCATGTAGCCTAATCTCCCGGAGAAATTAGGCGCATGAGGTCGAGTGCCTCTAGTATTGTCCTCTGTTTCTTGGTCATCTCCGTCATCATCACCCGGCCATCCGCCAGGGTGACCTTTCTCCACTTCTCCAGTTCAAGCAGCACTCCCTCCACCGAGTACTTCTTCGCGAGTCCCGACTCTTTCATCACTCCCAGCAGGCGCGACCGCAGGATCAAACTGAGAAACGCAATGAAGAGGTAGCCTCGGGTCGTAGCAGTGCTGTGCGTCCTTAAGGGAAGAGTCTCCAGTTCGCTCTTCAGCCCCTTGAACTCTTTCTCGATACAATCCCGTTCTCGATACCGGGAAAGGCATGTCATCCAATCCACATCACCCGAATAGAACAGCATGTATTTCCCCATCCGGTTCGTCCGCTGAGTAACTGCATTCTGCCGGATGGTCACCTCGATCCGGTTTTCCACCTGATTCCAGTCAAAGAAATTCTTGAGTTTACCGGCCTTCTCGGAAAACACATGATATGCACTCTGATTTTTCTTCAGCCTCACGTTCAAGAGTGCCTCACGGATATCATGCAGACGGCTGGTGAGTGCCTCTCTCTCTTCCTGCTCACGTTTGGGGTCGTAATACAGATACCCCTTCAACAGGTGGTCACCAAGGGCAAACACTACCGGTTTGGCGTAGATTGTTTGTCCGTGGAACTTCTGGAGATACACAACCTGATCGATATCCCGTTGCTCCTCAGTCAGCAACTCCTTGAGTTCTTTCAGACTGAATTTTGCGGCGATGATGAATGAGATCTGCCGGTCAAGCATCTCGCGCAGGTTATTCTGACTGAAGAACCCGCGATCCATGATGGCGGTACAGTCCGAGATCCCATACGCCTCAAGCCGGGTGAGGGTTCCGGTAAGGGTAGTGACATCGGTGATGCTACCAGGATAGATATCATACATCACTGGTATGCCGAGGTCTTTGTCCATGATCAGGGAGAGGTTGATCTGGGGGAGTGTCAGAGCATCCCGGCTATACCCATACTCAAGGAGTTGTATCAACGAGGAGTAACTGGAGAGACTGGTGATGTCGTACACCAGAGTTCGTTGTGTGTTGTTCTCAGCAAGGAGCCGGCCCATCAGAGCATCCGGGATGTTACTCGTGCCGATCTTTTCCAGGAGCTCACTGATTCGCTGACCGGAGAGGGAGATCGCCGGACCATCAAGAGCAAGGGTGGTTCCTGCGTACCAGGCGTCAATATGGTTCATTGCCAGAGGCCGGATGAGGCGATTGAAGGTCAATGCGGTGACCATGGCAACTTCGGTCTCTGATAGGAGTTCATTGAGGTACTGATCGAGGTGCAGATCCTGCAGGTTCTGCTGAAGAAGGAAGATCGAACCGTAATCAAACGATGAACGAACAACCGCCACTTCCGGTTTCCGGATCATGGCAATGACCTCATCTGGGGCAGATCGCATCCGGACAGGTTCCCCATCGACATTCCGGCCAAGATACCGGGAGGTGTGCCGGGTCTGTTTGGAGACCGGATCGTAATAGGGGGTCTCCTCATACCAGTATTCGATCCCGTTGATCCGTTTGATTCGCCGTGTTGGCTTCATAATGCGCCTATATCATTATAGGCGCACTAAATATATAGATCTTCCGGTAAAGTAGAAGGGGAGACAATTAAATCAGAGAATGCCCGAGGAAAGGCGGTAGATGAATAGACATACGCCTAAAGAGTTCGGGAGTTAAGGTTCATCCCTCCCTTCACAGCGCCCCGATCTTCCCGATGAAGAAGTAGGCGATCTTTGCCGCGTCCCCGATGTCGACTTT
>JAGVUK010000198.1 GCA_019136335.1 Methanomicrobiales archaeon | reverse complement strand
CCCACCCCGCAAACGTCCTCATCGCTCCCCGGGACCCGCCCGCACGACCGCTCCGGCAACCCCGGCAGCGGTCCCGAGGGGTATGAAGGTATACCCCAGAGCGATCGCTGCAATTCCTGCAAGCCCGGCGGCGAACCCCGTGCCGTGGGATGCCGTCCAGAGGAGCAGGAGCGAGAAGAGACCGGTCCCGAAGAGCGCCGCGACAAGCCCTGCCTCAAAGCCGTCCCCCGGCTTGTTCCCGGAAAAAAACCCCGCGATGAACCCGCCGACGATTGGAGCGGCCACAGCGAACGGGCCGAGGAAGGCAAGGAGGAGGACTGATGCGGCGATGACGGCCGTGCCGATGCCGATGCCGATCCACCTCCCCCGCTCGCCAACCCCGGCGGGGCCGCGTCTCCAGATACCGTTTCGCACCGCCGTCCCGGCCGCCCCGCCGATGGCGTTGTAGGGGAGGAGGAGCGCCGTGAGGACCAGGGCGTAGAAACCAAAGGTCATCCAGAACGGAGGATAGTATGGTTCGCTATTTGCAAGGCTCATGAGGGTTATCCCGGAGCTCGCGAACAGGGCCACGAGCACCCCGCATACGGCACCCGTGACGGCGCCGTCCCGAACCGTGCCCTGGGTGAAGAGGCCGGCGGCGAGGCCCCCGCCGAAGAGGAACGCCACCGTCATCACCGGATCCGGGAGGATATCGAGCCGGCCAAGGAGGAAGACCGCACCGATCACCAGCGCACCCACAGCCGCCCCTCTCCACCGATCGGCGGCGGCACGCGATACCATACAGGAAATCTCATCCCCTCATACGTTATCTGTTTTGGTTTGCCTCGGGTGTGCCGGAGCCGCAGGTATTATACGGCAGGAAGGCATGGAACTGCAGCGGAGACGCGGCCGGATCCCCGGGTCCGGCCCCGGGCTTACCGCTCCTCAACCGGACCTGCATACAATGAGCATCACAGACTACTGCCGGCGCTCCGTCGCCTTCACGCGGGATATCCTGCGCCAGCCGGCGAAGGCCGACGGGGACCTCCGGTTCGCCGACCTCGCCTTCTTCCTCCGGTTCGCCCGGCCGATCCGGAGAGCGGGCGTTCTCGCACTCGTGGCGACGGTTCTTGTCTCCGCTGAGAAAACCGTCCTCCCGCTCAGCCTCAAGGTCTTCGTCGACAACATCCTGCTCGGGGGGACCCCGGCGCCCGGCGCCCTTCTTACCGGGGCCGGCGGCGTTCTCTCGTCGCTCAACACCCTCGTGGTCGCCCTCCTGGTACTCGGCCTCCTCACCGGCGCGACGGACCTCGTCCGAAACTACTGGACCGCCCGGTTCCGGGAAGGCTACGCCTTCAACCTCCAGACCGCCCTCTTCGAACACGTCCTCGGTTTCCCGCTCTCCTACTTCAAATCGCAGCAGACCGGCTACATCATGTCCCGCCTCTCCGACGACGTCCAGATCCTGCAGTACACCGTCTCCCAGTACCTCCCCCAGATCATCGCAAACGCCCTCTACGTCGCCTTCACCCTCGTCATCCTCGGCGCCTTAAACCTCAGGCTGACCCTCGTCGTCCTCGCCTTCATCCCTCTCTACCTGCTGGTCAACGCCGTCTTCATCCGGAGGATCCGTGCCGCCACCCACCGGGAGCGCGAGCGGCAGGCCTACGTCTCGCGGGACCTCCAGGAGGTGATATCCGGGATCGACACCGTCAAATCGCACGCCGCGGAGGACCGCGAGGTGCACCGGGTCTCCGGGACGCTCCGGAACATGGTCGACGCCCGGATCAGAAACACCATGCTCTCCGCATTCTCGGAGTACTTCAGGATCGGCACGATGTCGCTGATGCTGATCGCCGTCATCTGGTTCGGCGGAAACGAGGTGCTTGCCGGTGCCATGACCGTGGGAGACTTCGTCGCGTTCGCGGTCTACATCATGACGTTTGCCCCCACCGTCAACACCTTCTTTGCGTTTCCCGTGGTGATGCAGCCCGCGCTCACGTCCGCCGCCCGCCTGCGCGAACTCTTTGCGATGCAGGGTGAGCCGGGCGCCCTCGCCGGTGCCGGCGGGATCGTCCCCGGAACCGTGCAGGGCCGCATAGAGTTCTCCGGCGTCTGGTTCGGCTACTCGGAGGATGCCCCGGTCCTCCGGGATGCGCGGTTCGTCATCCGGCCTGGCGAGGCAGTCGCCGTCGTGGGGCGGACCGGTGCCGGGAAGACGACGCTCATCAACCTGATCCTCCGGGCGTTCGCTCCCAAAAAAGGCACGATCACGCTTGATTGGCGCGACCTCTCAACGCTTGACCCCCGGTGGCTGCGGCGGCAGATATCGATCGTCTCGCAGGACCTCTTCCTCTTCCACACCACCATAGAGGAGAACATCCGCTACAGCAGGCCAGACGCCACCATCGAGGAGGTTGTCGAAGCCGCGCAGAAAGCGCAGATCCATGACGATATCCTCCGGCTCCCGGACGGTTACCGGACGGTCGTCGGCGAGCGCGGGACCCGGCTCTCCGTCGGCCAGCGGCAGCGGATCGCCATCGCCCGGGCGTTTTTGAAGGATGCGCCCATCCTCATCCTCGACGAACCCACATCTGCTCTCGACCTGCAGACCGAGGACCTGATCGGGCAGACGCTCCGGGCCCTGGTCCGGGACCGGACGACCATCCTGATCTCCCACCGCCCCTCGCTCCTGGAGCTCGCCGACCGGGTCCTCGCGATCGAAGACGGGCAGGTGCGGGAGTGCCGGGGGTCCGGGGCCGCGTCTTGCCTTCCCCCGGGCTGCCCGCCTTCCCCGGATCTCTTTATGGGGTGCGGTGACGCACCCCTATGGCATGGAGCATAGGGCAGGATGCCTCATCTGCGGCCGGGATCTCCTGTACAGCGAGGAGCCCCGCGACCTTGCCTGCGCCGTCTGCGGGGAGGTCCGGAGCACCACGGCGGCCTGCGAAGCGGGGCACTTTGTCTGCGACCGGTGCCACAGCCTTGAGGCGCTCGACCTCATCGAACAGTTCTGCATCGCGACGGAACTCGAGGACCCGCTTGCCGTCGCCTGTATCCTGATGCGTTGCCCGGCGGTCAGGATGCACGGGCCGGAGCACCACTTCCTTGTGCCCGCCGCGCTCATTGCCGCGTACTGCAACCACCAGGGGGAGCCCGGGAGGAAAGGGCCGCTGCTCCGGCAGGCGCGCGCGAGGGCCGGCATGGTCCCGGGAGGGTTCTGCGGCAGCCACGGCACCTGCGGCGCGGCGATCGGGACGGGCATCTTCGTGAGCCTGATCACGGGGTCGACGCCCTTAAAGAAGCAGGAGTGGTCGCTTGCAAACCAGATGACCGCACGCAGCCTGATGACGATCGCCCGCCACGGTGGTCCCCGGTGCTGCAAACGCGACTCGTGGCTTGCGATCCGGACGGCGGTCACCTTCCTTTCGGAGCGGTTCGGCGTAACCCTCCCCGTGCTGGATACCGTGCGGTGCGAATTTGGCGATATCAACCGCGAGTGCCTGCGGGAGGCGTGCCCCTTCCACGCCGGCTACCCGACCGGGTGACCCGCGGCCCGGAGGGCGGCGACGATGATGCAGTAGCCGGCCACGGTCCCGGCGAGGGCCGCAGCAACGGCAACGAGGCTGTTTCCCCAGTGCACGCGGCTCCACCAGCCCGCCGCGCTGCCGATGAGAAACGAAGCGAAGAGGATGAGGATATCAAGTCTGTCAGGCGTTGCCATACTGTTCTCCTGTCCGGCGATGGGGAAATGTCGGTCTTCCCCGGGCATAGGGTTTGTGGATACGCCCGGACCGCAGGGTTATATGCCGGCCGGCACCGACGTCATGAGGGATGTTCATCGCCTGCCACCTCCTGCTCGGTCTCGTCCTCGGCCTTGCGGTCGCGAGGCGCCCCGGCGACCGGCGGCTCATCGGTTTCTCCGCCCTCGGGGCCGTCCTCCCCGACCTGATCGACAAACCGGTGGGTCACATCCTGCTCGCGGAGTCGCTCAACTCCGGCCGGATATTCGCGCACGGGCTGCTCTTCCTTGCGCTCCTCCTTGTGGCAGGCGCCGTTCTCGAACGGCGGCGGAGATCGTTCGCCATCCTTGCCGTCGCGGCCGGTGTACTCTCCCACCAGGTCATCGATGCGATGTGGGCGATCCCCGTCACCTGGTACTTCCCGCTCCTCGGCCCGTACCAGCCCTACGAGTTCACCGACTACTTCGGCAACGCCGTACTCGCAGAGGTCTCGTCGCTTTCGGAGTGGATCTTCCTCATCGCGTCGGCCGCGATCGCCCTCGCCGCCTGCCGGGGCGACCGGCCGGACCTTCTCCCGGTCGCCCGAACGCTCGCCCGCGTGGCAGTCCCGCTCCTTCTCCTCCTTGCCGTCGCCTCCCTCTACGCCTGGGCGGCCGGTATCCCGGAGAGCATCCTGATGGCCGGGGGCGGACCGGAGGATTACCTGCTGCTTGCGGCGGTGGGAGCCGCCGGGATCGCGGGGATGGTCCGGTACCGGGACTTTCTCTCTCCGGAGTGATCCGTCAGTCCAGCCGGTTCACCCGCTCGATGCTGCCGGGAACCGTCCTCTCGACCCGGAGCGCCGCCCTCCCGGCCGGTTTGATCTCGATGGCAAACGACCCGTAGGGTCTGCAGTCTACCAGGGATTTCGGCGAGATGTTCAAAACGAACTGTTCTCCTGGCTCAAGGAGGAGATCGGCGTCGCTGTTCACCCGCTCCTGGACGCTCCAGAACCCGGGTTCCGGGAAGACGCCAACCAGAGGTAGACTCGGGGAGACGATCCCGCTGTGTTTTTGGCCGACGAACCGGACGGAGACCGTGGCGATATCGATCGGCTCGCTGCCGGCCGTCAGGCCGACCGGGACGACGATCGATTCCACGAACCCGGGGGTGGCGCTGATGCCGTAGACGATACCGGCCACCATGCAGCTCGACCCCGCCTGCCTGATACCGTCGTGAATGACCGACTGGCCCCGCTGTGCAGAGGAGAAACCTGCCTGCAGGACGACGAACCCGAAGACGGCTGCCACGATGACGAACGCGAGCAGGACGACCGCCGCCTCAAGCCCGGTGAACCCGGCATCAGAAGAGCTCGATGTAGACATTCTCCCCGGCACCGGCAGGAATCGTTCTCGTCAACGAAGCAGTCTCTCCTCCCGTGGCGGTCACTCCGATGGTGAACGTGTCCCCGCGCCCGATCCCCGTGCTGTCCGGGGTCAGCCTCACTGTGACGACCTCCCCTGCTTCCAGCACATCGTCGGTGTCCCTGCGGTACCGCCAGGAGAGGTCTACAGCAGGGTCACCGGGGGGAAACGTGAAGAGCGCCTCCGTCGTGGCGATGGTGCAGGTCACGCTCTCCATATCGATGGCGGTCGGTCCGGCCGCGGTCTCGAGATCGAACTCGCTGAACCGGAGAAGGCCTCCGTCCAGTTTCGTAATCACCGCATTCCCCGGGCGGAGGGCGGACCCGGCCTCGTCGAGGGCGGCGTGCAGCACCTCCTGGTTCTTCTGCGACGTCGCCATGCCCGCCCCGAGAACGACGTAGGCGAAGACCGATGCAACGACGACGAAGGCGATGAAGATGATGCCCGCCTCAAGGCCCGTGAAAGCCTGCTCATCCCTCTCTTCCCGGGGCATAATGATCGGGGGTTGGTCGCGCCTCAATTAAAAGGTGCTGATATCGTCCGCGGTGGCAGGGCCGCAGGGTTCCGCTCCCGGTGCGGCCTTCCGAAGAGCGCGAAATCCGGCCGGTACTCTCTGCCTCTGAGGGTTACCGGGTATCGAGAATCGATATGCGAGACAGTGGGTCTCCACCGGGAACTTATTTATAGTTGGCTTATCATGGGGTAACAGAATGCCTCCTGAAGCCTCCGCAGGTCCTCTCTCCGATCGCCTGCGCTCCCGCACCGTCCCGCCGGGCGTTACTGCCCCCTGCCCCCGGATCGCCCCCGCCCTGGTGCGCATCCTCTTCGCCGCCGGCTGCCTGCTGGTCGCGGCCCTCTCTCCGGCACGGAGCGGGCCGGGCGGGGCCGGGAGCCGCCGCACGGCGGCAGCCCCAAAAGACCTCTCCGGCGGTTCCGTTCCCCGGATCGAAAGGACCCTGAGCCTCGTCCTCATCGCCGCCGTCCTCGTGGCTCTCGGGGCAACGGTCTTCATCATCGTCGCCCCGGGAGAGGGGGAGAAGTTCACCGAGTTCTACATCCTCGGGCCGACGGGGAAGGCAGCCGACTACCCGACCGAGTTCATGTCCAGGACGCCGCAGACGGTCATCATCGGGATCGGGAACCACGAATCCCGGGATATCACCTACACGGTGGAGACCTTTGCCGTGGAGAGCAGGTTTGATGACGCGACGAACAGATCGACAGTAGTCTCGGCGACGCTCCTTGACCGGTTCTCCGTCACGGTGCCGGACAACCGGACCGTAGAGCAGCCCTACACCTTCCGGATCATGGATCCGGACGTGAACCGGCTTGAGTTCCTCCTCTTTGCGGAGCCGCCGCCTGAAGAGATACCGGCGGGCAGTCTCATCGGGGCGGGTTACCGCAACCTGCACCTCTGGCTGCGGGTGCACTGACGAAGGGCGCGGGGTTATCCCGCGATGGGATGCCTTCCTGCCGGTTGTTTGCGGATCCCTCCTCTGCCCATGAACGGGGCGAAAAGATCAATCATCTCGGGCCACTGCAGGCTTCGGCGACCCTCCAAATGTTTATACTCCAGGACGGCGTATGGTTCTTCGAGGTACAAGGATGAAACGCGGAATTCTGGTCGCCTCCCTCCTGATCCTGTCGCTTATGGCAGCCCCGGCCGGGGCATTCAGCGCAGACAACCTCCGGATAACCGTGGAGACGGACGGGAGCGCAGATGTCACCTTCAACTACACACTCTCGTGGATCGAGAGGATCGCCGTCTTCTTCCGGATCGCCGAACCCGAGCAGGAACTGAGGTCCGCGCTCGAGACGGCAACCGGGGCTCCGGTAACGGTGACCTCGGCCAGGAGCGACTCCGCCACGTTCTCGATCCAGGGTTTCGCAAAGGTCAGGAGTACCGATGCCGGCAGCGTCTACTCGACGCCGGGACTTGATTTCACCGGGGCGCAGAAGATGCTCGACCGCTACTGGTTTGCGCCGCTGGTCGAGGCCGATTTCTCCCCGGACCTGACGGTGGTCCGGTTCCCGGACGGCCACGAGGAGACCTTCGCGGACCTGAGCGCAATCCCGGCCCTCTCTCACGTGGTTCCCTGAGCAGGCCCATCTCTTCTCTTCTTTTTTCGTATACTGCGGGACTGTTACCTGGATTCCGCATTATAGGACCCGGTTTCGCGGTCCGGGGTGCCGGATCCCGATCTTCCCCGGCCTCTGCCCGTACAGGGTGATACCCTGAACCCCCTCACCCCGCCCACCCGGGGGTAGCCATGGCGATACCCGGGGACGAACCGTGCCCGGAAGTACCACCGGGACCGCTCGCAAAGGCCGCGAAGGGGAGTTGCTATACCCCTCGCCGGGGCGCCGTCCACCGCGGCCCGCCGCACGGGGCCGGAGAGCCGCGGCTGCCGGGTGCAGCCTGCCCAAAAATAGAGGGGGATCTTCCCCTTACTCGAAGATGTTGAAGATCTGGTCGCTGCCGGTGTCGGCGAGGCGCTTCCTCTCCGTCTTCTCCTCGACGAGCGCGAGCACCGGGAGCTCCATGTCCACACCCGGGGTGTGGCCGAACATCTCCTGGAGGTCGACCTGCAGGGCGTGCATGAAGAGCGAGTTCGGGATCTCCATCGCACAGTGCTCTTCACACTGGCCGCAGTTGATGCACGAGTCGGAGATGTGGGCGTAGCGGATCAGGTGGAACATGAACGGCGGCGGGACCTGACCGGGCTCGACCAGGTAGGACTTCTTCGTGCTGCACTCGACGCAGTAGCAGATCGGGCAGTTCTCGATGCAGGCGTAGCACTTGATGCACCGGGAGGTGTCGTTCATGATCTTCTTTAAGCGGTCCTTCCCTTCGCCGAGGCCCTCGAAGTATCTCTTCCGCCACTTGTCGCCGAGCTTCAGCATCGCGTTCTCGACCTTGCCGCGGATCTCGATACCCTTCGGGTTCGCGGCATCGGTCTTGAGGCTTCCAGCCTTCACCGCCGCGTCGAGGAGGTTTGCGCCTTTCTCGGAGCAGACCTCGACGAACGTGGCCTTCCCGGCCTTATCACCGATGACACCCCAGTTCCCGCAGGCGAGGTCGGCCTGGCGCGGGACCTTCATCTTACACCGGCGGCAGTTCCCCCGGCGGCCGAACCCCTCTTCTTCGAGTTCGTCCATCGAGATGCCCTTGTGCTGGCCGTCCTTGGTGACGATGATGAACTGGCCCTTGTCGATCTCTTCCTTGACCACATCGTCGGGGTCGACCCCGAACTTCTCGCGGATCATCTTCCGGGCCAGGACCGGGCTGACCGAACCGCCGCAGTTGAGGCCGATCATCAGGATGTTGTCCAGGTTGACCTGGTTGCGCTTTGCAAGTTCGTAGAGCCCCATCGCGTCGCAGCCCTTCACCGGGATGGCGATCCGCATATCTTTCGCGCCGTCCAGGAACTCCTTGACGAGCTTCGAGAGCAGGAGCGTCCCGCAGTGGAGCGACCCGGATGTCTGCGCGATCTCGGCGGGGTCGGTGATGAGTGTCGGGACCGCATCGTAGATGTCCTGTCCCTTCTTGACTGCAAGGACCGCGTCCACCATGCCGGACGAGAGAGCGTGCGTCAGCAGAGCGGTGACCGCTCCACCGCACTCGCCCCTCTCCTGGCAGGCGGCGTCGGCTGCCCATGCATAGAATGTATCTCCTTTTGCTACCATCTTCAGGCCTCCGTAATCTTCTCAACCTTCACAGCACAGGCCTTGAACTCCGGGATCTTCGCGATCGGGTCGAGAGCGTTGTGGGTCAGGATGTTTGCCGCGCACTCGGCGAAGTGGAACGGCATGAACATGACACCCTTCTTGATGTCGGGGGTCACCTTCGTGGCGACGTCAATGGTCCCGCGGCGGGAGGTCACACGGACCATCTCCTTGTTCTGGATGCCGAGCGCCTTTGCGTCCTCGGGGTTGATCTCGATCCAGCCGGTGGGGACCTCGGCGTCGAGGGTTGCAGACCGGCGGGTCATGGACCCGGTGTGCCAGTGCCAGATGCAACGTCCGGTGGTGAAGAGATAGGGGTACTCATCGTCGGGCACCTCTGCAGGCGGTTTCCATTCGATGGCGTGCATCACGCCCATTCCATCGGGGTGTGAGCACTTGCCGATATGCAGGATGGGCGTTCCCGGGTGCTCTGTGGTGGGGCAGGGCCAGTGGAGCGCTTCGGGCCTGTTGAGCCGCTCGTAGGTCATGCCGTGGTAGGACGGGGTGACGGCGGCGACCTCGGTGAAGATCTCCTCGATATTCTGGTAGGGGAACTGCTTCGCGTAGCCCATCCTGGCGGCGAGTTCGCTGATGATCTGCCAGTCTTCCTTTGCTTCGCCGGGCGGGTTCTGGGCCTTGCGCCACATCTGGACGCGCCGCTCGGTGCTGGTCTGGGTGCCGTCCCGCTCCGCGTAGCAGGCGGCGGGAAGGACCACGTCGGCCATCTCGGCAGTCTCGGTCAGGAAGATGTCCTGGACGACCAGGAACTCCAGGCTCTCGAGGGCGTGCTTGACGTGGTTGAGGTCCGGGTCGGAGAGCATCGGATTCTCGCCCATGATGTACATGCACTTGAGTTCGCCGGGGTTGTCGGTCAGGACGTCCATCATGACGGTGACCTCGTAGCCGTTCTTCGGCTCGCAGATGCCGTCAGGGAAGCCCCAGGCGTCGGCGAACTTCTTGTGGGCTGCCGCATCGGTGACCTTCTGGTAGCCGGTGAAGACGACCGGGAGCGCCCCCATGTCGCAGGCACCCTGCACGTTGTTCTGCCCGCGGAGAGCGTTCACGCCGCCACCGCGCTTGCCGATGTTTCCGGTGAGCATCTGAAGGTTTGCGGTCGACTTGACGTTGTCGACACCCACAGTGTGTTGGGTGATGCCCATCGAGTAGAGGAGTGCGGAGGATTCGGAGGTGCCGATCCATTCGGCTGCAGTCTTGAGGTCGGCAGCGGCAATCCCGGAGATCTTCTCGACGTTCTCGGGGAGATACGTGTCGCTGAGCACCACCTTCTTGAGTTCCTCGTATCCCTTTGCACGGGTCGAAACCCATTCCTTGTCCTCCCATCCGTTCCTGATGATCTCTCCCATCAGGCAGTTGAGGATGGCCACGTCGGTGCCGGAGTAGAAGGATGCATAGAGATCCGCCTGCTTTGCGGTCGGCGTGAGACGCGGGTCGAAGACGATGAGTTTTCCGCCGTTCAGCTTTGCCTGCATGACCTTGCGGCCGATGAGGGGGTGCTGCTCGAAGGTGTTGGACCCGATAACGAAGACGCACTTCGATTCGGCGATGTCGAGGATGGAGTTCGTCATCGCGCCGGAGCCGAACGATGCGGCAAGCCCCGCAACAGTGGACGCGTGGCAGAGCCGGGCGCAGTGGTCGATGTGCCGCGACTTCATGACGCCGCGGGCAAACTTCATCAGCAGGTAGTTCTCTTCGTTCGAGACCCGGGCCGATGCGAGCGCCGCGAACTCATCGGGCTTGTAG
>JAGVUK010000067.1 GCA_019136335.1 Methanomicrobiales archaeon | reverse complement strand
GCCAGTTTCAGCACCCGCCAGTACTTCTTGAAGAGTTCCTCTTCGATCTTGAACGACGTTACTTCCTCAAACTTCTCTTTATAGTCCATCATAACCGGCTCACTTCAGGAAGTCGATCTCAAACTGTTTCATCATACGTGGCATACTCTTTTCGTTTCTCCCATATATTTGTGGTGACCGGACACCCGTGATGACAAGGAGCGTCCGCATCCGCCCCTGCATCTCGGGATCGACCTGAGCACCCCATATGATACGGGCATCCGGGTCGATGCGGTCGTAGACCTCCTGGATAACGCCTTCAGCCTCATACATGGTCATATCCGGCCCGCCGACCACGTTGACGAGGGCTGCGGTCGCCCCGGAGATATCCACGTCAAGCAGCGGAGAGCGCAGCGCCTTCTTGACCGAGTCGGCGGCTTTGTCCTCGCTGTCGCTTTCGCCCATACCGATCATCGCGACCCCGCCCCGCTCCATGACAGTCCGGACATCAGCGAAGTCGAGGTTCACGAGACCGGGCATCGTGATCAGTTCGGTGATGCCCTTGACCGCCCGCATCAGCACCTCGTCGGAGACCTTGAAGGCGGCATGGAGGGGAAGACGGGGCACGACCTCGAGCAGGCGGTCGTTTGGGACGACGATGACGGTATCCGCCACCTCGCGGAGCCGCTCGAGACCCGCCTCGGCGTTCTGCGCCCGGATGGCGCCTTCCGCCGTGAACGGCAGGGTGACCACGGCGATGGTCAGGGCGCCCTCCTCCCGGGCGGCCTTCGCGACCACGGGGGCGGAGCCTGTTCCGGTGCCGCCCCCAAGGCCGGTGGTGATGAAGACCATGTCGCACCCTTCGACGGCCCGCTTGATGTCGTCCTCGTTCTCGAGAGCCGCCTCCTCACCGACCTGAGGGATCGAGCCCGCGCCAAGGCCTCGCGTCCTCTGTCTTCCGATCAGGATCCGGGTCTCCGCCTGGGTCCGGATGAGGTGCTGGGCGTCGGTGTTGAGGGCGATCAGCCGCGCCCCGTTGATGCCTTCCTCCGCCATCCGGGTGACCGTATTCGAACCGCCGCCTCCGCACCCGACGACCGCAATCTCCGTCCGGAGTTCCATGAGGATGTCTTCGAGATCCTTGTCGACCCCCGTGGGCTCAGCAAAGCGCTGCTCCTCTCGTGCCCGTGAAAGTGCCTCTTCTACGATGGATTTCATATGTATCTCTCCAATCCCGGGATATGTATCCTCTTTGTACTGGTTGTCTGCACTGCATCGGGTGTGATCTTCTGTCCCTCGATCTCAACCGCCTTCCCGCCGGCAAGCATGGCAAAGAGCGGCCCTCTCGGAACCCCAAGCCTACGCGCCTTCTCGGGGTCGAACCGCACCTTCCGGAGGACGAGGTGATCACCGTCGATTACAGCGTCTTCAGAGATAAGTAAGAGTTTTACGCAGAGGGTAGTTATATCACTTGCGAGTCGGGAGGACTCACCCTCAAACCCGATAAACGTCGATAGCACCTCCGTTGAGCCTTTTGAGAGATGGGCCACGGGCAATCTATCGAGGGCGCCGATAAACCCGCCTTTATCGGATTTCACTGCTTCTTCAACGAGAACCGGGTTTATCCCGACCGGCACGGGCATTCCCTGCCCGGTAAGGCCGTGGACCCGGAGGCGGGACCCGGCGGCGATCTCTTCGGCGAGAACCCGTACCCGGAGGTAGGTGGCCCATTCGAGGTCCCCGATCTCCCGGATCTCCGATTCTGAGAGGATGAGGATCCCGGCGTCATCGAGCAACCGCTCGATCCGCCCGGCCTCACCGGAGGGAAGTGATTTTTCATCGATGTAGGCGGCGACGGCGCGGCTTGCCTCCTGCATCCGCCGGACGAGGCCGATCTCGAGGGCGCCGATCTCCCGGGTCGGCGCGATGTGGCCGAAGGCGCCCCGGGAGGCGAGGGCGATAGAGGTCTGCCGCACGGCGTAGTGGGTCCCGCCAAACCCGATGAGGTTGATCGTCTCCCGCGGCACTGCGGAGAGGATACTCTCCGCCGCCGCTCTCCCGGCGGCGGGGTCGGCCCACTCGGCGGCGGTGGACCCGATCTCAACGAAGAGCGAGGGCGTGAAGAGCGCCGTCGGACCGTGGTGCGTCACCTCGTAGGAGACCCGGTAACCCTCCGGGGCCCGGGCGGCGAGGTTCTGGAGAATGGCGTGCATCCACGCAGGGGCTGCCGGCGCAAGCATCCCCGGCTCCCCGCCGAGGTCGGCGGCCCCGTAGTTGCCGGTCACGTGCACGGTCAGGGCGGGCGCCGGTTGCGCACTCGAGTGCCGGGATATGAAGATGATGAGGTCGGCGTCGACCTCTTCGTCGATCCGGTCCTGGTGGATCAGCCTTCCCCGGACCTCGTGAAACGCCAGCGTGTGGTTATCCGTAAGCGGCCATCGCCCGCCCTCCGCGAGCAGGGAAAGGAGGTGGTCACGGATGTTTACCCCCGCGGCATCCTGCTTTGAGTTGATCAGCGCGATCCGCATCAGTATACATGGGCCGGCGGCACGCTAAATGGTAGTGCCTGACCCTGCCCTATAGTAAATCCTATCTCTCTGCAGGCAGACCATGTGAGTACTATGGATGAAGAAAAGGTGCGAAAAGCATTCGAAGACTACGGCATAACCAACGAGATCACCTGCCCCCAGGCCTTCGAGATAGCGGAAAAGTACAACATACCGAAGATGGATATCGCCCGGTACTGCAACCGGCGGGAACCGAGGATCAAGATCCGGAACTGTCAGTTGGGCTGCTTCAGATGAGCCTCTTTCTATCGGTCGTCCCGGTCAGCGAGGCTATTGAGGTGGTGCGAAGGACCGCACCCCTCCCCGGGTGCGAGGATATCCCGCTCAAAGATGCCCTCCACCGGGCCCTTGCGGGGGACGTCTGTGCCGATAGCGATATACCGGGGTTTGACCGGTCGACGGTCGACGGCTACGCAGTCGCCGCGGCCGATACCACCGGGGCCTCCGAGGCCATCCCGGCGATGCTCCCGTGCCGGGGCCGGGTGGGGATGGGGAGCAGGGATGCCGGGAGCATCTCCCCGGGGGCCTGCAAGTACGTCCCCACCGGCGGCGCTCTCCCTCGCGGTGCCGATGCGGTCGTGATGATCGAGCACGCCGAGCAGATCGGGGACGACGTCCTCGTGCACCGCCCGGTGGCGCCCGGCGAGAACGTGGTCTCCCGGGGAGAGGACTTCCGGGCGGGGGAGGTCGTCCTCGAGCGGGGCCGCGTCCTCTCGCCCCGGGATATCGGCGTCGCCGCGGCGGTCGGCGCCGGCCGGGTCTCTGTGGCGACGGTCCCGCGGATCGGGATCATATCCACGGGAAACGAGGTCGTCCCCGTCGCCGCGACCCCGGGGCCGGGCGAGGTGCGGGACGCGAACTCCCATCTCGCCGGCGCCTTCGTGACGGAGCGGGGGTGCCGCCCGGTCTACTTCGGGATCGTCAGGGATGAGCGGGCGGCGCTTGAGAAGGCGATCTCTTCGGCGCTCGACACGTGCGACGTGGTCCTGGTATCGGGAGGCTCTTCGAAGGACGAGCGGGACAACACCGCTGCGGTCATCGCAGACCTCGGCAAGGTGCTGGTGCACGGGATCGCCCTCGCGCCCGGGAAACCCACCATCATCGGGACGGCACGGGGAAAACCGATCATCGGGCTCCCCGGCCACCCGGCCTCGGCGTTCGTCGTGCTCGTCGCCATCGTCGACCATTTGCTCGCGGCGATGCTCGGCACCACGATCTCCCGGCGGACCCTCTCCGCACGGCTGAGACAGAACATCCCCTCCACGCGCGGGCGGGAGGACTACGTCCGGGTCAGCGTCAGGGACGGCGAGGCCGTGCCGGTCTTTGGGAAGTCCGGGCTCCTCAACACCCTGGTGCAGAGCGATGGAGTCGTGCGGGTCCCGGCGTCGAGCGAAGGGTTCGAGGTCGGCGAGGAGGTGGAGGTGATCCTGTGGTGAGGCGCTACCTCTCGGTCATAACGCTTGCCGAAGCCCGGGCGCTCATGGAGCGCTCCTTTCCGGCGGTTCCGGGGGTCGTGCGGGTCCCGGTGACCACCGGGGCGGTGGGGAGGATCACCGCCGCGCCCATATTCGCCCGGTTCTCGGTCCCGGCCATCCATATATCGGCGATGGACGGGATCGCGGTCAAGAGCGCTGATACCCTCGGGGCGAGCGAGCAGCATCCGGTGACCCTCCCGGACGCGGCAAGGGTCAACACAGGGAACATCGTCCCCCCCGGCTATGACGCGGTGGTGATGATCGAGGACGTCTGGATCGACGGCGAGACCTACACCGTCCGGAAGCCGGTCGGCCCCTGGCAGCACATCCGTCCGGTCGGCGAGGATATCGGAGAGTCGGAGATGATCCTCCCTTCAAACCACCGGATCCGGCCACAGGACGTGGGGGCGCTCGCAAACTACGGGGTCACGGAGGTCGCGATCAAGAATGTCCGGGCCGGCCTGATCCCTACCGGGAGCGAACTCGTGCCGGCCGGCGTCATGCCGCCGCCGGGGAAGGTGGTGGAGAGCAACACCCTGATGGCCGCGGCGGTCCTCGCGGAGGCCGGGGTGGAGGCGCACCGCTACCCCATCGTGCCCGACGACTATGACCTGATCCGGGACGCCGTCCGGCGCGGCGCCGCCGAGAACGATATCCTCCTCGTCTCGGCAGGATCGTCCGCCGGGACCCGCGACTACACCGCCGATATCATCCGGGATCTTGGAGAGGTGCTGGCGCATGGCGTCGCCATCAAGCCCGGAAAACCGGTGATCATCGGCCGGGTCGAAGGAAAGCCGGTGATCGGCCTCCCGGGCTACCCGCTCGCGGCGGCAACGGTGCTCCGCGAGATCGTGCTCCCGCTCGTCGCCCGCTACGGCCTCCCCGTCCGGGAGCCCGAGCGCGTCGCCGCCAGACTGACCACAAGCCTCCAGTCGGATATCGGGACCGACGAGTTCGTCCTCCTCTCGGCGGGAAGGATCGGCGACCGCTGGGTGGCGGTGCCCCAGTCGAGGGGCGCAGGTGTCCAGATGAGCGCGGTGCGGGCGAACGGCTACCTGCAGATCCCGGCGCAGAAGGAGGGTGCCGAGGCCGGGGAGACCGTGGAGGTCCGGCTCACCGTCCCGCGCAGAGAGGCGGAAGAGGCGGTGCTCGTCACCGGCAGCCACGACCCGGCCCTTGACTACCTTGCCGACCTGGTCCGGCCGCGCGGCGTCGATATCCACTCCACGCATCTCGGGAGCATGGGCGGGGTGATCGCCCTGAAGAAGGAGGAGTGCCACGCGGCCCCGATGCACCTGCTTGCCCCCGACGGCACCTACAACACCCACTACCTTGAGCGCTACATGCCCGGCGCGGACCTCGCCCTCCTCTGCGTGGCGGAGCGGCAGCAGGGGGTCATATCCCGCGACGGGCTTTCGTTTGACGACCTGCCCGGTAAGACGTTCATCAACCGGCAGAAGGGGTCGGGGACAAGGATGCTCCTTGACCACTCTCTTGCGGCGCGCGGTATCGATCCGGCGTCGATCCCCGGCTACGGGCGCGAGGCGACGACGCACCTTGCGGTGGCCCTCGCGGTCCGGACCGGGGAGGCGGACGCGGGGATGGGGGTTTACAGCGCCGCAAAGGCGCTCGGTCTCGCGTTCGTCCCGGTGGCGACGGAGCGCTACGAACTCGTGATGCACCGCGCGATGCTCGACGACCCCCGGATCGCGGCCCTGGTCGCGACTGTCTCTTCAGAGGCGTTCAAGCAGGTCCTCCGGGACCTCGGGGGCTACGAGACGGACGAGACGGGCGTCCTGCGCGGACTGCGAGACTGACCGCCTCCTCAGGCGTCGCGCAGGCCCTCACCCCCTCTATCTTCCAGGTGGAAAGGCCAAAGATCGGTTTTCCCGTCTTGAGGGCGACTGCAATCTCCGAGAGCGTGCCGTACCCTCCCCCGACGGCGATCACCGCATCCGCCGAGTGAACGAGGACGACGTTCCTCGCGTGGCCCATGCCGGTGCGGATCACCACGTCAAGATAGGGGTTCCCGTCCCCGGTGTCCGGGAGGACCCCGACGGTTGTCCCGCCGGCCTCTTTTGCGCCCCTGCAGGCGGCCTCCATCACCCCGTAAAGACCGCCGCAGCAGACGGTCGCGCCTTTTTCGGCGATGAGGCGGCCGACGGTCTCTGCCGCCGCGTATTCTTCGCCGGAACAGTCCCCCCTCCCGATGACTGCGATCTGCATGGGGGAGGGTAGGGGGCCGGAGGCATAAAGGCTGAGGGAGGGAGCTCGTGACCGCTCCGCGCGGCAAGTCGCACAAATGCTTTGTCCCCCAAGAACAAACGGTACACCAGAGTGTTGAATATGAGGGATATGAGGTGAAAGAAGTCACCAGCAGTTATAATCCGCGTGACATCGAAGCAGGAGTCCAGGATTACTGGAAGAAAGAGAATACCTATGCACGCGTCAGGGCGTTGCGCGAGGGTGGCAAAGCGTTCTTTTTCGTCGACGGACCGCCGTACACCACCGGTCACATCCACCTCGGCACCGCCTGGAACAAGATCATAAAAGACGCCATCCTCCGGTACCACCGGATGCGGGGCGCCGACATCATCGAGCGGGCCGGCTACGACATGCACGGCCTCCCCATCGAGGTGAAGGTGGAGCACCAGCTCGGGTTCACCTCGAAGAAGGATATCGAGGAGTACGGCATCGCCGCATTCGTCGAGCAGTGCCGGACGTTTGCCGTGACGCACATGGAGATCATGAGCGACCAGTTCCGGCGGCTCGGCGTCTGGCTCGACTTCGACAACCCCTACCAGACCATCAAGGAGGACTACATCGAGTCCGCCTGGTGGACGCTCCAGCGGGCGGACGAGCGCGGGCTCCTCGAGCGCGGCCACCGTGTCGTGAACTGGTGCCCCCGGTGCGAGACGGCGATCGCCGACTCGGAGGTGGAGTACTGGGACGAGACCGACCCTTCGATCTTCGTCAAGTTCCCGGTCGCCGGGCGCGAGAACGAGTACCTGGTGATCTGGACGACGACACCCTGGACCCTTCCCGCGAACGTGGCGGTTGCGGTCAACCCCGCGTTCACCTACGCACGGGTGAAGGCAAAGAAGGACGACGCCGAAGAGGTCCTCTGGATCGCCGACGAACTCGTCGAGCCCGTCCTGAAGATGGGCCGCTACCAGGACTACACGGTCCTCGAACGGGTGAGCGGGAGCGACCTCGTCGGGACGGAGTATATCTCGCCGCTCGCCGGGTGCGTGCCGCACCAGGCAGAGATCCGGCACCGGGTCGTCGAGGCCGACTACGTCGCGCTCGAGAACACCGGCCTCGTCCACATAGCCCCCGGGCACGGGTGGGACGACTACCTCGTCGGTATCCGGGAGGGGCTTGAGGCCTTCTGCCCGGTCGACGCCGGCGGGTGCTTCACCCCGGCGGCCGGGGTATTTGCGGATATGTACGTCCGGGACGCAAACGACGTCGTCATCGACGCGCTCGGCGGCTACCTCCTCGCCCGGCGGACGATCACCCACCGCTACGGCCACTGCTGGCGGTGCAAGACCCCCATCATCTACCGGGCAACGGCGCAATGGTTCCTGAAGGCCACCGTGCTCCGGGACTCGATGCTTGATGAGATCGCGAAGGTGAAGTGGTATCCGGAGTGGGCGGGGAGCGCCCGGTTCCACGATTTCGTCAAGGAGTCGCGTGACTGGTGCATCTCCCGGCAGCGCTACTGGGGTATCCCCATCCCGATCTGGCACTGCGAGCGGTGCGGCGAGTACACCGTCGTCGGCACCATCGCCGAACTCGAGGAGCGGTCGGGAGCGAAGGTCCCCGACCCCCACCGCCCCTACGTGGACGAGGTCACCATCCCGTGCTCCTGCGGCGGAGAGATGCGCCGGGTGGACGACATCTTCGACGTCTGGTTCGACTCGGCGGTCGCATCCTGGGCGACCCTCGGGTTCCCCCGGGAGCGCGAGGCCTTCGACCGCTACTGGCCCGCGGACTTCATCACCGAAGGGCAGGACCAGACCCGGGGCTGGTTCTACTCCCAGCTCGGGGCGAGCAACGTGGCGTTCGGCCGTGCCCCCTACAGGAGCGTCCTGATGCACGGGTTCGCTCTCGACGCCGAAGGGCGCAAGATGAGCAAGAGCATCGGGAACGTGGTGACGCCTGAAGAGGTGATGAGCCAGTACGGGGTCGACGTCCTCCGGTACTATGTCCTCTGGGCAAACGCCCCCTGGGACGACCTGAAGTTCAACTGGGACGGCGTGAAGACGATCCACCGGGCGCTCAACATCCTCTGGAACGTCTACCGGTTCCCGCTCCCGTACATGATCCTCGATTCGTTCCGGCCCGCCGCCGGAGACGCCGAACGGTGGGACGGATCGTTTGTCCGGGCCCATATCCGGGATATGCCCGAGGAGGACCGCTGGATCGTCTCCCGGGTCAACACGCTCATCCGGGCGATCGGGGAGGATATGCAGGAGTACCACCTCCACCGGGAGACGCGGGCGCTTGCCGCCTTCATCCTCGAGGACCTCTCCCGCTGGTACGTGCAGCTCGTCCGGCCGCGGATGTGGCTCGAAGAGGATTCTCCGGAGAAGCGGTATGCCTATGAGACGTTCTACTACGTCATGCGCCGCCTGATAACGCTCCTTGCGCCGTTTACCCCCCACATCACCGAGGAGATCTACCAAAACCTCCGCCTCGCCGGAGATCCGGAGAGCGTCCATATGCTCGACTGGCCGGAGGCGGACGACCTCCTGACCGACCCGGACCTTGAGACCGATATGGAGGTCGCCCGATCGTTTGACGATGCGGTCGCCACCGCCCGGCAGGCCGGGAAACGGAAGCTCCGCTGGCCGGTCTCTGAGACCGTGGTGGTCACCGGGAGCGACGAGGTGAAGACGGCTCTCCTGGACTTAAACGACCTTGCCCGGACCCGGGCGAACGCCCGGGTGGTCAGGGTCGTTACGGGGGCGTGGGACCGGATCCTCTGGCAGGCTGAGCCGGTTATGCGGGCGATCGGTCCGGAGTTCGGGAGAGAGGGGCCGAAGGTCAAAGCACTGATCGAGGGGGCGGACGGCACAGCCCTGAAGGCCGCCATCGAGCGGGAGGGGAAGGCCGAACTCAACGGTTACGAGATCGCCGCGCGCCATGTCACCTTCACGGAGGCCCTCCCTGCAGGCGTCTTTGCCGCGCCCATGAAGGACGCGACGGTCTACGTGGACGTCACCCTCACGCCGGCGCTTGAGGCCGAGGGCTATGCCCGTGAGGTGATCCGGCGGATCCAGGAGATGCGCCGCCAGCTCGACCTGAACGTCGACGACTACATCGTCGCCGCCGTGGATGTCGCCGACGGGCGGGTCGCTGCGCTCATCGGGGAAGATGTGTGGAAGAACGAGATCGCCGGGGAAGTGCGGGCGGCGGCCCTCACCGTCCGCCACACCGATGGAGAGAGACCGGGCGAATCCTTTGCGCTCGAGAAAGACTGGGACGTGGAAGGCGTGCAGATGCAGATCGGCATCTCACGCGCCGGTGAGTGACCGGATCAGGGCCGCCCCCTCGACCGTTGAGAAGAGGGGCGTCTCCTCCGGTTCCCGGATGCAGGTCCTCTTTGCCTCGACGCTCTCCCCCGTCAGGGGGTTATACCCCTCTTTTACACATTCTTCCCGGTAGAGGAGCGTCCCCCGCCGCTGCCAGGCCGGTGTCGCCGCCAGGTTGACGCCGCGCTGAAACATCATATCGTGCATCGCATCCGACTGCATCCCCCGGAGCGCGGCGGCGGCCTCACGGGGGCTCATCCCCTCGTTGACCAGCGCGCTCTGGCAGTAGGCGTTGATGTGGTTGCGCCACGCTTCGTTCTGCCGGGAGGTGAGATACTCGACCGCAAACTCCCCTGCTGCGGGGATGGTCCGGGCATCGAACGCGAGGGGCTCACGGCACCCAAGCTCGATCGTCAGCGCGCTTGCCGCAGCCGCGGCGGCCACGGAATCGATCTTCTCCACCCGCCCGGAGAACGGCAGCGTCGAGAAGTAGAGGCTGATCTCGTCGGAGAAGGTGTAGGCGAAGAGAGGTGTAAGCCCGCTCCCGGTGAGGAGATAGCGGCAGACCGACCGCATGGCCGCGTGAAACAGGGGATCGAACGGCCTTCTAAGATCGAGCGCACGGGCAAGGCGGTGAAAGGCCCGACCGTCGAGCCTGACAAAAACGGGGGGGAAGATGGTGAGGTTCGAGTAGATCTCGCGACCTTTGATATCCATATTCTCTCGACAGGAGGAAGATCCCTGGATAGGCCGGATATCCCGGTTACTCCTCTTTTGCCGGCGACCTGAAGATCCCCGGGATATGGCGGATGATGACGATATCCCCGATGCTCTTTATGATGCGGAAGGGGATCTGCAGCCCCGAATACCCCTTCACCTCGCCGATCTCGGGGTTGAGTTCCCCGACTGCAAGGGAGTCGATCTTCTTCTGATCCACATCGACCACGACATCATCAACGCTCCCGACAAAGACAGCCCTATCGGTATAGACGCGGAGTCCGAACAGCTCGGTGATCTGTGTTCTCATCGGTATCCTCTGAAGGTATACTACTATAAATGATAAAAAGATACTCATTTTCCATGAATGCGTCGCTGCAGATCGGAAACCTTGCCGGGATTCCGGTCAAACTTCTTCGGTGTTCCGATCGACGTGACGCTGATTGCGGCCGGGCTCAACCCCTACATCCTCGGGACCGTCGTCGCGCTCGGCCTCTTCGTCGGTGTCTTCATCCACGAGATGGCCCACTCGCTCATCGCCAAGGCCAGGGGAATCAAGATCCACAGCATCACGCTCCTCATCCTCGGCGGCGTCTCCCAGATGGAAGAGACGATGCCGGACCCGAAGGTGGAGCTCCCCATGGCGCTCGCGGGCCCGCTGACGAGCCTCGCGATCGGCCTCGTCAGCGCCGCCCTGGTCTATGTCTTCGATGCCGCGGTCGGCGACCCAGCGGTCGCCGGGGTTCTGGTCTTCGTCTTCGGCTACCTCAGCCTCTTGAACATCCTGCTCTTCGGGTTCAACCTCCTCCCGGCGTTCCCGATGGACGGAGGGCGCGTTCTGCGGGCATGGCTCGCCCGGAGGATGCCGCTCTCCCGGGCGACCCGGATCGCCGCCGACGTCGGGAAGGTGTTTGCCGTCCTCTTCGGGCTTATCGGGCTCCTCTTCCTCAATCCCATCCTGATCATCATCGCCTTCTTCATCTATATCGGGGCGAGCCAGGAGGCCACGTTCCTCCGCTACAACATCCTGCTGCAGGACGTCACGGTGGCGGATGCGATGAGCAGCCCCGTCGTCACCGTGGAGCCGGAGACGCCCCTCTCCCGGCTGGTGGAGATGATGTACGAGACGAAGCATCTCGGCTTTCCCGTGGTGGAGCGGGGAGCGCTCGTGGGGATCGTCGCGCTCGCCGACATCCACAAGATCTCCCCGATCGACCGGGAGGCCATGCAGGTGCGCGACGTCATGACCCGGAACCCGACCACCCTCCCGCCGTCGGCACCGCTTCTCGACGCGCTCCGGGTCATAACGGGCAAGGATATCGGGAGGATCCCGGTCGTCGCCGACGGCGGCGCCCTGGTCGGGATCGTCACCCGGACGGACGTGCTCCGGGTGATGGAACTGCGGGAGGAGGAGTA
>JAGVUK010000148.1 GCA_019136335.1 Methanomicrobiales archaeon | reverse complement strand
CATCGAGCCTGAGAAAGAGATCGTCCTGACGGTCGTCGCCGCCGCCGGGACCGATGCGGTGCTCGAGGCGATCGTCGCCGCCGCGGAACTGGACCGGCCGGGGATGGGCCTTGCGTTCGTCGTCCCGGTCCGGCGTGTTGTGGGAAGGGTTCACATGTTCCGGAAAGACGAGGGTCCGGAGGTGCCCCGGGCTCCCATCTGACCCCGGTCACCGGAAGAGAGACGCTTTGAGGAGTTCCCCGCCGTGATCGAGGATCTGCCGGACGGCGTCCTCGACCTGGTCCACGCGCAGGATCAGGACCGCCCCGTCCCTGCCTGAGTAGGCGTAGGCATACTCGATGTTGATCCCCGCATCCCCGAGGACCGATGCGACCTCCGAGAGGCCGCCGGGCTCGTCGCGCATCTTAACACCGATGACGTCGGTGAACGAGACCCGGAACCCGAGACCGGTCAGCGTCCGGTGGGCATCCTCCGGCCGGTCGACGAGCGCACGGACGACCCCGAACCCGTTTGCCTCGGCGATACTGAACGCAAAGATGTTGATTCCCGCATCCCGCAGCGCACCGGCGACCGCCGCGAGGCGCCCCGGGCGGTTCTCCGAAAAGATTGAGATCTGTTTGATGATATACGACTTCTCCATTACAATGACCTCCTGTCAACAACCTTCTTCGACTTGCCTTCGAAGCGCGGAAGGGTTCCCGGTTCGACCAGTTCAACATCCACGCCTACGTTTAAGGACGTTTTGAGACGGTGCTCCACAGTCTTTTTGATCACCATGAGATCGGTGATCTTGTCGGAGAACGCCTCCTCGCTCACCTCCACCCGCACGAGCATGATATCGAGCGCGCCCTTCCGGTCGACGACGATCTGGAAGTGCCTGCCGACCTCAGGGATCTCGAGCAGCGCGTGCTCCACCTGCGACGGGAAGACGTTGATGCCCCGGACGATCAGCATGTCGTCCACGCGCCCCTGGATCCGGCGGATCCGTGGATGGGTCCGCCCGCAGGCGCAGGGCTCCTCGTCCATGACGGTGATGTCCCCGACCCGGTACCTGATCATGGGGAACGCCTCTTTCTGCAGGATGGTGACGACCAGTTCACCCCGTTCGCCGGGCGGGAGCACCTCGCCGGTCGCGGGATCGACGACCTCAACAAGGGCGAGGTCGCCCCAGATGTGAATGCCCCGCTGCTCGGAGCACTCGGTGAACATCGGGCCGGAGAGTTCGCTCGTGCCGTAGATGTCGTAGGCGCGGATGCCGAGCCACTCCTCGATCCGGCTTCGCATCTGCTCCGACCAGGGCTCCGCGCCGAGGATCCCGATACGCAGATCGGTGTCGTCCCTGATGGAGACGCCCATCTTCTCAGCCACCTCTCCCATGTGGAGGAGGTAGGAGGGGGTGCAGGCGATGGCGGTGGTGTGGAGGTCCTGCATCAGTTCGATCTGCCGCTCGGTGTTCCCGACGCTTGTCGGGAGGACCGTTGCGCCGACGCGTTCGGCGCCGTAGTGGACGCCGAGGCCGCCGGTGAAGAGACCGTAGCCGTAACTCACCTGGAGCACGTCCCCGCGCCCGAGGCCGCAGGAGGAGAACCCCCGTGCCAGCGATTCGCTCCAGTTCTCGATGTCGTGCCGGGTGTAGCCGACGACGGTCGGCTTTCCGGTCGTCCCCGAGGAGACGTGATACCGGACCAGTTCATCTTTCGGCGCGCAGAAGAGCCCGTCCGGGTAGTTGTCGCGGAGGTCCCGTTTGTACATGAACGGGAGTTTCCCGATATCTGCAAGTGACCCGATATCGTCGGGCCTGACCCCGTACTCCTTCATCCGCCGCCGGTAGAACTCGCTCGTCTCATAGATGCGCCGGACCAGCGCTTTTGCGAGTTTGTACTGGAGCCGCCGCAGGTCGTCGGGCGGCATCTCTTCCACCTGCCGGTTCCAGGGTGCCATCAGACGGTCCCCCGGCGGTCGACGACCCGCTTTGCCTTCCCCTCGAAACGGGGCAGCGACCCGGGCTCCACCAGTTTCACCGCGGTCCGGAGTCCGAGGGTGTTGTGGAGTTCGCCGGCGATCTTCTTCTGGACACGGGCGAGGTCCTGGAGTTCGCCGGAGAACCCGGCCCGGGTCATCTCCACCTCGATCGTCATCTC
>JAGVUK010000205.1 GCA_019136335.1 Methanomicrobiales archaeon | reverse complement strand
GGCGTTCTGCTGAGGGGAGCGGGCCCGCCCGGCCACCGGTCCGGATTCACGAGCAGGACGACGACGAACGGGACAGCGGCAGCAACGGCGGCGAGCATCGCCTGTCGCTGCCTCCGGACCGGGACCGCGCTTTCGATGAGGGGGAGGGGCGTCGCGGCTCCCGCGACTGCCAGGGTGACGATGACGAGGATGAAGACGGGGAGGACGGATGGCGGCGCCGGCCCCGGGGTCCCGGAGACGGTCCCGGCGACACACGCCCAGGCTGCGCACGTCGCGACCGCGACGAGCGGCGACAGCCGGCTCCGGGGAAGAGAGGCGATGGTCTTACCTGACACTGTCGGTTCCTGTAACTCTTCGTGAGAGGTCAACGTCCTCCTATAAATGATTTCTGTCACAATCGTCTACACATCACGGGGTTTTAGCCCTTATTCATCCCGGAGCGAGCCGCAACAGGCCGGGCCGGCATGAATGGTGCAGACGGTCCGGGTCAGGAGGAGAGGAGGACCAGCACGGGATCGAGGAGCCACCGATGGAGGTAGATTGCGAGGACCGCACCGGTTGCCAGAGCGGCGAAGGCGGCGCGGTCCTCTGATTTCTCGTGGAACACCCGTACCCCGAGGTAGGTCAACAGGCAGAAACAGATGAGGAGGAGCAGGCCGGCAAACGGGTTCGTCACGAGAAAAACCGCCCAGGAGAAGAGGATGAACGGTGACAGGGCGTAGATCGCCGATTTCATCGTCTTCTCAAACTCCCGGTGGACATCGACGAAGAGCAGGAAGAAGTGCTCGACGAGGCTGACCGCGAGGAGGGCGACGGCCCCGGTTATCAGACCCCAAACAAGGCTGATGAGGATACCGGCTACCATGAACCCGATCCGGTGCATTCCGTCAATCTCCGGCTCCTTTCCCGTAAGGAGTGGTAACATCATGAATAGGACCGATGCGGCTATGACGATCGCGAAGTAAAACCCCAGATCGTCCCGCAACGGCTTTTCGTTGAGGCGCTGAAAAAGCCGCCGGGTGAAGGCGGTTCCCGATGGTATCCCTATCGACATGGTTTTCCTCTCCCGGACAGCAGGGACCACCTGTCCGGCCGTTCGCCGTGCCTGAGTGCCGGCTCCCGTATTACTCGATGAGAAGTCGACGTTTTCCTATAAATGTTCTCTGTCCGAATCGTCTACGCATCGGGAGCGTTCGATAGACCTCTCATTCGCGAAAAACTACCATAGATCCGGTCCGTGCGGCAGGGAATCAACCGGCGCAGCGAACGTCCCTGATGGATTGCGGCGAATCTCCCGGAGCAAAACGAATGGGTCCGGCTCGACGTGTAGAGGATCGTGACAGAAATCGTTTATAGGGGAACGTTGAGTTCTCATGCGTAGATCCCGGAAGACGGTGCCCAACCCGGCCGGGCGATGGTGAGAAGATGGACAAACAACGTACCAATACCCTAAAAACCGTACTGAACCTGCTCATAGCGGTCACCATCCTCGCCGTGGTGGTCTTCCTGCTCTTCCTCGGCCCTGCGTTCGTCTCTTCGTCCATACCGGTCAACTCCTACATCGTCACGATCACCGATCTCTCCGGCCTTGCCGTGAACGGCACCGCCACGGTCATGGTCCCGATTCCGGTGAACGTGGACGGTGTTCCGGCGATCTCGGAGGAGGCGTTCACCAGAAACCGCCAGCCCCCCGGGTGGCGGACGGAGGTCCGGGAGACGTCTTATGGTAAGATGCTTGCGTTCACGACGACGGATGACTGCGCGCCCGATATCTCCGCTCCGTTCAGCGAGCTTGAGATGAAAGGGGAGCCGCGGGTGCTCGCCCCCGTGCTCGCGATGCCTGAGCGTATGAGCATTGCCGAGTTCACCCGGGCCCCGGAAGGCACCTACACCACGGTCGTCTTCCTCGACGGTTTCGTCCCTCCGGAGAATGCCACATCGATCTCGTTCGACCTCAGGTACCAGGGAGGCGGCGGCAAGAGACACCTCGTGAGGGAGGATACCAGGACGGCGACGGTGAATGCGGCTTTTTCAGGCACCGAGTCGGGGTTTATCCCGGTCCCGGCCAATTATTATGTTGTTGCCGGTGGGTTCGAGCTTTGATGGACGATCCCTCTCGCTCTTTTACCGCTCCTCCTCACCGCCGTGCCGGCCGCCTCTCAAGAAACTCCGTCGCCGGCATCGTGCAGGCCCGGGGGGTTACGGCGCCTGGTGTGCAAATGGCGACCTGAACCCGCAGGGATCCGGATCTGCGCAGATCGCGGGCAGATGCATACACTCTACCGGGATCGTTTCGGAATCCGCTTCCCAACCCGCCCCATCACAACCTTTATAGTTAGGTCAACCCAAGCTAACTAGCATCAACCATGGCGGCAAGGGTCGAGCATCTGGTCGAGGTATTTGATCGCCTGATCGCCATCAAAAATGAGTGTTCCGACGAGATCTTCTCCGAATGCGGACTTGCCGATATGACGGTGAAG
>JAGVUK010000178.1 GCA_019136335.1 Methanomicrobiales archaeon | reverse complement strand
CGTTTCCCCATATTTTGAGGGTTTTCGTGCGTGAGGCAAAGGCACAATAGTCCAACTGTGCATCGGTTCCGAATTGCCGGACGTTGTTCACTCCTCGTCCCCACCACCCCGCCCGGCCTGTGGCCGCCTCCCCCGCCCCGCGAGGATCGGGGGCAGTGCTCGCGATACCCAGTGGGAATCCGTGCCCGGGCGTGCTCCGGGGTTTTTCTTGTGAGGGTGCCGGGTATTGGCCCGCACGCCCCGGGGTTGCCCCCATTCGCGATCTTCGCGTCTTCGCGCGAGGCCGCATCAGCGGGATGATGTGGAGGCCCTGGGGCTATCGGCGATCCTTCTTACGCTTAAACTACACTGGCTCGATGCACCCGGGCCCCCTGCCAGATCCGGCCCTATCCCGCCAGATTTTCGGGGTCGAAGATACTATGCCGCCGGAGCACAATATATAGAGTGATGGATCGCCTGCACCTGATCCTGCAGCGTTACTTTGGGCATACGGCGTTTAACCCATACCAGCGGGAGATCATCTCAGACCTCCTCGCCGGGCGCGACGTCCTCGCGGTGCTTGCGACCGGAGGGGGCAAATCGCTCTGCTACCAGGTCCCTGCGCTCATCGGCGGTGGCATCACGCTCGTGATATCGCCTCTCATCGCCCTGATGAAGGACCAGGTCGACGACCTGCAGGCCCGCGGGATCAGCGCCGAAGCGCTGAACTCCTCCGGATCCTACGCAACGACACGCCGGATCCTCTCGGAGCTTGAAGAGAGCCTGATCCAGATCCTCTACGTCTCACCGGAGAAGGCGGTCAGCGACGACTTCCTCGCGCTCATCGCATCCCTCCCCGTCACGCTGATCGCGGTCGACGAGGCTCACTGCATATCGATGTGGGGGCACCAGTTCCGGCCGGAATACCGGTCTCTTGCGGTCCTCAAGGAACGGTTACCGGGGGTGCCGATGGTTGCCCTGACGGCGACCGCGACGCCGGACGTCCGCGACGACATCGCGCGGCAGCTCGATCTTTTAGATCCCGCGGTCTACGTCGGGAGTTTCAACCGGGAGAACCTCAGGTATGCCGTCATCCCCAAAGGTGAAGACCCGTACCAACAGCTTCGCGCCTGCCTGCAGGGCCGCAAGACCGACGCCGGGATCGTCTACACCGCGACGAGGGACGGGGCCGAGACGCTCTCGGCCCGGCTCCGGACCGATGGTATCCCGGCGCTTCCTTACCACGCTGGTATGACGGCGGCGGCCCGGGCCGGGACACAGGACCGGTTTGTGCGCGGGGAGATCCCGGTCATCTGCGCGACGAGTGCGTTCGGCATGGGCATCGATAAACCGGACGTCAGGTTCGTCATCCACTACGATATGCCGGATACGCTCGAGGCCTACTACCAGGAGAGCGGCCGGGCGGGGAGGGACGGGGCGACGGGCGACTGCATCCTCTTCTACCGCGACGACGACGCAAAACGCCTCCGGTCCTTCATCGACCGCGACCTCCCGTCCGAGTTCCGGCGTGAGGTCGCACGCTCGAAGCTGCAGAGCATGGTGGAGTACTGCACCGCGACGGGGTGCCGGAGGGAGCGGCTCCTCGCGTACTTCGGGGAGGAGTTCAGGGCTCCCTGCGGCGGCTGCGACGCCTGTGCCCCGTCCGCCAGGACCGGGAAGGCACGGGCCCGGCCGGAGCGCCGGAAGCACGGCGCTGTTCGCTCCGCATCCCGATGAGGTCCCGGAAACCGGCATCCCTTCTCCCACCCCCCGGGGAAACACCTATTACACATACGGCAAATTGACCTCCCGGAGTTGCCATGAAGAAGTTGTACCGTTCAAGAACCGACCGGTGGATCGCCGGCGTATGCGGCGGCATCGGGGAGTACCTTGAGATCGATCCGAACATCATCCGGGTGATCTGGGCCATCGTCACCGCGATCACGGGTTTCTTACCCGGGATTGCCGTCTACATCCTGCTCTGGATCATCCTGCCGGAGCGCGGGACGGCGCACCCGGTTGAGGCGCCCGCCGGAGCGTGAAGGGGGGTTGTGGTGCGGTCGGGAGGACTGGTTACGCGCAAGTGCGCCCTCCAGGCAATAGAGGCCCCTCACCGCCCGGCCTCTACCGCGCCCCCCTCCTGCAGCTTCCGGATCGTATCCCTGAGCGCGATCGCCCGCTCGAACTCCAGGCGTTCGGCCGCCTCCCGCATATCGGCCTCGAGCTCGATGATCAGGTTCGGGATCTCCGACCTCGGGACATGTCTGATATCGGCGATCTCGACCTCCTTCTCCCGGATCGGCTTTTGAATCGTCTGCGGCGTGATACCGTGCCGGGCGTTGTAGGCAAGCTGCATCGTGCGCCGCCGCTCCGTCTCAGCCATCGCCCTCTTGATAGAGTCGGTCATGGT
>JAGVUK010000071.1 GCA_019136335.1 Methanomicrobiales archaeon | reverse complement strand
CCGGCGGTTCATGGCGATCGCCTGCGGCCTTGCGACGATGGGCGCGATGGGGAGCGGGGACCTCTTCAACTTCACGCTCTTTGCCTCGCTCGTCGGCATCACGAACGTCGGGATCGTCGCGGCGGTCAAGAGCCGCCACGTCCTCAACGCCGCATACGAGTACGGCATCGTCGCCATGGTCGCCACCCTGCCGCTCTTCGGGGGCGCCGCACTGGTCCTCGCGACAACGGGCACGCTCTCGATCCCCGCTCTTGCGGCCGGCGGGTTTGCCGTCCCGCTGGTGGCGAAGTTCTTCCTTACCCTCGGCGTCGTCGGAGAGGGGATGGCGCCGTTCTACGCGGCAAAGGCCGAGATGTTCCGGGCGCCGGGCGCCCCTTACGTCATCATGTGCTCCCTCTCGTCGCTGTTGATCTTCCTCCGCGTCGTGGAGATAGTCATAACCATCTGATAGCCATGAAACGAACGACGGTTACCTACGGACTCGCGGCATCGGCCCTCGCCATCGCCGCCGCGTGGGCGGCGCTCGCGGCAGCCCTCATACCGCTCTTTGCGGCGGAGACGGTCATCGTGATCGCGTTTCCCGTACTGGTGCTCTTCCTCGCGCTCCGGTGGCGGGCCCCGGGGGGAGAAGAGGATATCCCGTTCATAGGATACTGACATGATCGAGTACCTGGTATTTGCAGCAGCGTTCGGCCTCCTCCTGCTCGGGCTCCACCGGAAAGTCATCGCACGGGTACAGCTGAGGCCGGGACCCCCCGTCTGGCAGGAGATCCTCCACGCCCTGAAGTTCTCGTTCAAGAGCACCTGGGTCCCGAAGACGGCGAGCGCCACGCTCTATGTAGGGGTCGTCCTCATCGGGATCGGCATATGGAGCGCGGCGCTCTTCGTCGTCCTTGCCGGCGAGAGCATCCTGATCCTCTTTGCGATCTACATGCTCCACAAGGTCGTGGAGCACGGGTTCGGGCTCTCGTCGGGCTCGCCCTACGGGAAGTTCGGCGGCGTCCGGTCGGTGATATCCGCGGCATCCGAGATCCCGCTCTTTGTGACGATCGCGGCGATCTACCTCTTTACAGGGTCGCTCCTCCTCCGGGATATCATCGCATACCAGGAAGTCCACGGGCCGCTCCTCCTGATCGTGCCGCCCGTCGCGATAGCCATGTACCTCGTCATCCTCTCGAAGATGCCCTACGGCCCCTTCTCGATCGTCGAGTCCAAGGAACTCGTGAGCGGCTACAAGACCGAGCACTTCGGCGTCTGGAGGGCCGGGATCGCTGTCATCGACGGGACGAAGACGTTCGTGCTCCTCTACGCGTTCGTTCTGATCTTCATCGGGGCCGTGCCGTTCTCTCTGGCACTCGCCATCATGACCCTGGTCCTCGTCTCGCTCTCGTTCGTCTGCGCGATAACGCCCATGCTCTCGCCGTTTGACAGTGTCACCATCCAGGGGCTCATCACCGGGCTGATGCTTGTCTACGTCGGATACCTCTGGTGGGTGATGCCATGATCCGTGAACTGGTGCTGCTCGGCGGGGCGGCGTACATCGTCATAGCGCTGGTGCAGTGGTTTGATAACCAGACCGTCCAGGGTGAGGCGCTGGTCTTTGCCGGGTTCCTCGTGATCCTCTCCCTCATCCACCGCGCTCCGGATGAAGAACGGCTCAAAAAGTTCGAGATGGTGGGGCTCTGGCTGATGATCGCCCTCTTTGCCGGTTACGCCCTCGCAAAGGCAGGAGGGTACGTATGACCCGGTACCTCTACGAGAAGGACCTCCGGCCGATGAAGTACACCATCCTCACGAGCACGAAGCACGACCGGACGGTCCGGGAGATCGCCCGCCGCCTCGGTATGGCCGATGCGAAACTCCGCATGGTGATGATCCGGCGGTTTGACATGTCCCTGCTCGAGAACCTCGAGTCCCGGTGGGAGATGGGACAGAAGTACGCGGACGGGGCCGACCTGGTGGCAGAAGAACTCGGGTACGAACTCTTCACCCGGTTTGTACCGCTCGTGGATACAGAGACGATGCAGTCGATATACGATGAGACGAAGACAATGATAGGGGACGGATTGGCAGCCGACGAGGCGGTCGCAAGAGGTAAAGAACGGATCCATCGTGCAACGGCTGCGACATCGAGGTGCTCGCCTGCCTTGCGCCGCGCTACGACATCGAGCAGTACGGCATCTACGTCCACAACAACCCCCGTGAGGCCGACGTCCTCCTGGTCGTGGGCTCCGTGACGCCGCAGTGGGTGGACAAACTCCGCGAGATCTGGGACAAGATCCCGGAACCGAAGGCGGCCGTCGCGATCGGGAACTGCCCGATATTGCCGGGCTGCCCGCCCCGCCCGACGGAGATCCTCTCCGCCATACTCTCGGTTGCGCCGCTGGTGTTCAAAGACTACGAGGAGAAACAGCGATGAAGAAGACCGTCGACGTATCTATACCGCTCGGCCCGGTCCACCCCTGCTGGAAGGAGCCCGTCCGCCTCAAGTGCGAGACGGCGGGCGAGCGGGTGCTCAGGGTCGAGGTCGAGCTCGGCTACATGAAGAAAGGGATCGAGCGGATCATGCGGGGCCGGCCCTGGCAGGAGGTGATGTTCCTCGCAGAAAGGGTCTGCGGTATCTGCTCGGTCATCCACAACATGGTCTTCATCGAGACGATGGAGGAGATCAGCAGCATAACGGTCCCGCCGCGGGCGGCATACCTCCGGGTCATCGTGAACGAACTCGACCGGATAGCAAGCCACATCCTCGCGAACTTCTCCTACTGCTACACGATCGAGCACGAGACGCTCGCGATGTACCTCCTGAATACCCGGGAGATCGTGCTCGACAACCTCGAGCGGATCACGGGCTCAAGGGTCAACACCGCCTACATGATCCCGGGCGGGGTCCGGTTCGACCTCCTGCCGGAGGACGCCGCGGCGATGCTTGCCGACCTCGCGAAGGTGGAGGACGAGATGAAGCGGCACGTCCGGATCTTCGAGACCGGGCCGCTGATCGCTCTCCGGAGCAAGGGGATCGGGGTCATGAACCGTGAGGAGGCGATCAAGGCTCACACCGTCGGCCCCACGGCCCGGGCGAGCGGCGTCCCGGAGTCCGATCTCCGCCTCCGCCACCCGACCTACCAGGCGCTCGGGTTCGAACAGGTGACCCGGACCGAGGGCGACAACTTCGCCCGGGTCATGGTCCGGTTCGACGAGGTCTTCCAGAGCATCGATCTCATCCGGAAGTGCGTCGATACCCTCCCCGATGGTCCCATCCGCGGCGGCGGCCTCTGCAGGGCAGGGGAGGCCTCGCACAGCGGCGAAGCCCCCCGGGGCGAGCTGACCTACTCCGTGAAGACCGACGACTATGGCAGGGTGCTCGATATCGCGATAAGGACGCCCTCGATCATGAACATCGAGGCCTGCGCCCACTCGATGATCACCGACGCCGCGTCGATTGCCGACGTGACGTCGACGTTCATCAGCAGCGACCCCTGCATCGCGTGCAACGAGAGGTGAGGAGATGCGATCGATCGTCTACTACGTGCGGGAGTTCCTCCGGCCGGAATGGCTCAGGAAGTTCTTCTTCGTCAGGACCGCGCCCCTCGTCACCCCGCCCTACTTCAAGGACTACCCCTCCCGGACGGAGAAAGAGTGTACGGGGTGTTTCTCCTGCATGATGATCTGCCCGGCGCCCGAGGCCATCGCGGTCCTCCGCAAGAAGGACGAATGGGTGCCCACGGTCTACCGGGGCCACTGCATCCGGTGCGGCCTCTGCGTCGAGGCGTGCCCCGAAGGCGTTCTATCAAGCGGGCGGATCCTCGACGTCACCCGGCGCGACAAAACGGCGTTCTCCTCCTGGTACCACCTCGAGGTCGACGACGCCCTCTGCATGCGGTGCGGGAACTGCTGCGTCTCCTGCCCGGTCAACCGGCAGATCGATCCCCAGCTTGCAGGGACCGGGACATCCTCAAGCGACGAGGTGATCATGCGGATCGAGGGTGGCAGGGTGCGGATCCTCCACGAGGAGAAGTGCACGGGGTGCAAGACCTGCGAGACCCACTGTCCGAACCGCGCAATCCGGGTCGCCCGGATGGTGGAAGGGGTGCAGGGAGAGGGGGAGGAGGCGGAGGCGTGACGTTTCTCATGATCACCGGGCGGACGGTGAACCAGGGCGTGACCGTCGAGAACAAGACATCCGCCGCCTACGCGGCGGAGACCTCGACCTGTTTCATGCACGAGTTCGATATGCTCGAACTCGGGCTTGCCGACAACGATGCCGTCCGGGTGACCGGGCCCTGCGGGGAGGTCGTCATGCGGGCGGTTGCGTCGCCGGAGGTCGGGATGGGGACCATCTTCGTCCCCTACGGGCCTTACGCGAACCACATCATCGCCGCCGGCACCCACTCGACCGGTATGCCGGACTTCAAGTCGCACGAAGTGGCGCTCGAACCGACTGACGAAGAACCAAAGACTGTTCACGAGCTGATGGAAGACCTGGGAGGCCTTGCCTATGATCGTTAAAGACGTGGTCTGCCCGTTCTGCGGATGCCTCTGCGACGACATCGAGGTGGAGGTGGAGGAGAACCGGGTGGTCGCCGTCGCGAACGCCTGCGAACTCGGTACAAAGAAACTGATGGGCGAGAAGAGGATGAAGAACCCGATCCTGCGCGACGGAGGCACGTGGAAAGACATCACCTACGACGAGGCGATCCAGTATACCGCCGATATGCTTCTTTCGGCCGAGCGCCCGCTCCTCTACGGGTGGAGCGGCACCCACGGGGAGGCCCAGTGCGTGGGTGTGCACATGGCCGAGCTCGTGCGCGGCGTCATCGACAACACCTCCTCGGTCTGCCACGGGCCGTCCATCCTCGCCATCCAGGAGGTCGGGCACCCGGGCTGCACCCTCGGTGTGGTGAAGAACCGGGCGGACCTCGTGATCTACTGGGGAGCAAACCCGATCGACGCCCACCCCCGTCACCTCTCCCGGTACACGCGCTACGCGGAGGGGTTCTTCCTCGAGAACGCCTTCCGCGACCGGAAGGTGATCGTCGTCGACGTCCGGAGGACCGAGACCGCGAACATCGCCGACGAGTTCGTGCAGATCAAGCCCGGCGGGGATTACGCGGTCCTCTCGGCGCTCCGGGCCATCGTCCGGGGGAAGACGGAGATGATCCCGCGGACGGTCGCGGGCGTCACCCGTGAGCAGCTCGTCCGGGTGGTGGACCTCTGCAAGGGTGCGAAGTTCGGTGCGGTCTACTTCGGGCTCGGGCTCACGATGACCGGGGGGAAGTACAAGAACATCCGTAATGCCATCGAACTTGTCTCCGAGCTGAGCCGGCACACGAAGTTCACCATATCGGCGATGCGGGGCCACTACAACGTCTACGGGTCCAACGAAGTGAACACCTGGATGACCGGCTACCCGTTCGGTATCGATTTCTCGCGGGGGATCGCCTTCTACAACCCGGGTGAGACGACGGCGGTGGATATCCTGGCCCGGAAGGAGTGCGACGCGGCGCTGATCGTCGGGAGCGACCCGGCCGCCCACTTCCCGCGCCGGTGCCTGGAACACCTCGCGGATATTCCGGTGGTCCAGCTCGACCCCTACCCGAACGCCACCACCGCGTTCTGCAACGTCCAGATCCCGGTGGCGGTGACCGGGATCGATGCCGTGGGGACGGCCTACCGGATGGACGGAGTGCCTATCCGGACGCGGAGGGTCCTCTCCACCGGCTACCCTTCGGACGAGGAGGTTCTCATCCGCATGTACGCGCTGATGCAGGGGGCGAAAGCATGAGCGAACTCCTGATCAGGAACGCCTGCGTGATCGATCCTCTCCGGGGCGTCAACGCCGAGACGATGGATATCGCCATCCGCGACGGCAGGATCGTCGAGGACGTGAGCGGTGCGGCGGAGGTGATCGACGTCCACGGTGCGCTCACCCTCCCGGGCGGGATCGATTCGCATACCCACATCTGCGGGACGAAGGTGAACTTCGGGCGGTACATGAGCCCCGAGGATATGCGGGCCGGGAGGACGCCCCGGCGCGGGCCGATGCATTCCACGTCCGGCTACAGCGTCCCGACCACCTACGGCAACAGCTACCGCTACAGCGCGATGGGGTACACCACCCTGCTTGAGGGTGCGATGGCGCCGCTCGAGGCCCGGCACACCCACGAGGAGTTCACCTACACCCCGCTCCAGGACACGATGGCAAACACCCTCTTTGACGGGAACTGGGGGATCATGGAGGCGATCCGCGACGGCGACACAAAAAGGGTCGCGGCCATCATCGCCTGGACGCTCACGGCGGTGAAGGGGTTTGGGGTCAAACTCACGAACCCCGGCGGCACGGAGGCCTGGCAGTGGGGCAAGAACGTCTCGTGCATCCGTGACCCGGTGCCCTACTTCGAGGTGACGCCCTCAGAGATCATCCGGTCGGTCGTCGAGGCGAACGAGCTCCTCGGCCTCCCGCACTCGGTCCACCTCCACTGTAACAACCTGGGCACCCCGGGGAACTACACCTGCACGCTCGGGTCCCTCGGCCTCATACCGGACCTGAACAAAAAACGGCAGACGCTGTACGCGACCCACGTCCAGTTCCACGCCTACGGCGGATCGGGATGGAAGGATTTCTGCTCGAAGAGCGAGCCGATTGCGCGGTTCGTCAACATGCGCCCGCAGATCGTCATCGATATGGGGCAGGTGATGTTTGGCCGGACGACGACGATGACCGCCGACGGGCCGATGGAGTTCAACCTCTACCGCCTTCACCACGACAAGTGGAGCAACCACGATGTGGAACTGGAGACCGGGTCCGGTATCATCCCGGTCATCTACCGGCGCAAGAACCTGGTCAACTCGATCATGTGGGCGATCGGCCTTGAGCTCGCACTCCTCACGAAGAGCCCCTGGCAGTGCCTGCTCACGACGGATAACCCGAACGGTGCGCCGTTCGTCCGCTACCCCGAGATCGTCGCGCTCCTCATGAGCAAGAAGTACCGTGACGCCGAGTTCGCCACGGTCCACCCCGATACCGGCGGGCGGGTGCCCCTCCCGGCGATCGAGCGGGAGCTGGACTGGTACGAGATCGCGGTGATGACCCGGGCCGGTCAGGCGAAGGCGCTCGGGATCCAGGACCTCGGGAAAGGCCATCTCGGGCCGGGCGCAGAGGCGGATATCGCCGTCTACCCGATCCGGGTCGATGAGGTCGACCCGTCGGTCGATTACCAGAAGGTGATCGAGGCGTTCGGCCGGACCGAGTATACGATCAAGCGGGGCAGGGTCGTCTCGCGGAGGGGCGAGTGCCTGGTCGACGGGAGCAACGCGACGTTCTGGGTCAGGCCGAAGGTCTCCGACGCCTACGACATGGGCAAGGACCCCGACTTCATCGAGAAGTTCGACCGCTACTACACGGTCCGGATGAGGAACTACCCGGTGCAGAAAGAGTACCTGAACCGGAACCGGTGCATCGAGACGGAGGCGGGGATATGAGGGTCACGCTCGCGATGAGGCCCGCCGCGAGGTCGTTCATCCCCATCGAGGCGGAGGCGATCGTCCCGAAGAACTTCCTCTCCGGCACCGACCTCTCGGTCTGGCGGGGGAACCGCGAACTCAGGCTCGACGAGGTCTTCTCGGTCTTTGTGGAGGGCAGCGCCGACCGGCCGGAGGACGTCGAGGTCGTCATATCGGGGGACGGCACGTCCCGGCTGAAGAGGGTCGGCGAGTATATGGACGGCGGGAAGATCACCGTCCTCGGCGATATCGGTATGCACTGCGGCAACTTCATGACCGGCGGGACGATCGAGATCCACGGGAACGCCGATGGCTGGCTCGGGCGGGAGATGGCGGGGGGGACCATCCTCTGCCGGGGCGACGCCGCCGATTACTGCGCGTCGGGGTACCGCGGGGGGCGGAAGGGCATGACCGGCGGGACCGTGGAAGTCTTCGGCCGCGCCGGCGATTTCCTCGCGGAGAGCATCGCCGGCGGCACCGTGATCGTGCACGGCGATGCCGGGGACATGGCCGGGGCGGAGATGCACGGCGGCACGCTCGTCGTCCACGCTGACTGCAGTCGTCCGGCGGCGAACATGAAGGGGGGCTCCTGCTACGTCTACGGGACCGCGCACGGCATGCTCCCGACGTTTAAGAGGATCGGGACGGTCCAGCATGAGGGGCGTATGCTTATCCACTTTATCGGCGATATTGCGAACAGGGGGAAAGGAAATCTTTTTGTAAAGGACTATAGATATCTGGATTGATGGTCAGGCACGCATGTGGGTTCGAGGCCCCGATTCACTGTAAGAAGTGCGGGCGACCGCTAGAGAGCAACGAACGTACGGGTCTTTTCTGCCCGCACTGCGGAAGGAGAGTGAGTATCCTCTGCCCGGGCTGCGGGCGCCTCTGGTGACCTCTGGTGATCAGGCCCGGTTCTTCACCCACTCGGCATACCGGGCCCGCAACTGCTGGATATCCCGCTCGGAGAGGTCTTTCTTTCCCGTCCGGTGCAGGTACGACTCGAGTTGCTCCACCATCTGTTCTGCATCCAGGAAGTCGTCGACGTCCAGGTAGACCGGCGCACGCCCGACGTTGATCGCCTCGCCGCACATCGGACAGAGTCTCCAGCGCTGGTAGCGGTCCACGTAGGTGAAGGTCCTGCAGCCCGGGCAGCGGATGACGAGGTACATGATTAATGGGAGTGTGCGGGCGGGCGGATTTATAGTTATCCATCCTGCTCTCTTCCGGCGCCGGGGAACAAGAACCCCTCACTTTGTCCGGCCTCGCCATGGGGGATACCCATGCATTGTCCTCTGGCATCCCCTCACCCCGCCCGCGCCTGCGGCAGGCGGGTACCCGTATGTCCTCTCCGGTCTCCACAGGTGGGTACCCGTACGCCGCTCCGGCAACCCCCACCTCACCCGGGCCTTCGGCGCTCCTCCCCCGCCCCCACCCGGGGGCGGGGGCAGTGCGTGGCGATATCAGGGGAGCAGCCGTATCCGGGGTGGAGCCGGGGGGAAACCGTGCAGTGGACCGTGGGGCTATCGCCATGGGGGGAGGGGCCGACGGGGAGGGGGCTTGCCCCCTCTCCTGTCTCTGACTCCCAAACTCCATAATTCTCGTTGTCGCCACCCCGCCCGCGCTGCGCGCTCCTCCCCCGCCCCCCCCGGGGGCTTGGGCAGTCATGGCGATATCCAGTGGGAAGCCGTGGATGGGGATGGCGCTGGTGGCGGTTTCCCAGGTTGAGCAGGGAAGAGCGGGGATATCGCCCATGGGGGAGGCGGCTCGCGGCGGGAGAGCTCGCCCCCTCCCCTGTCTCCATCTTGGGCTTCCCGCGCCCAGACTCAATCCCTGCAGGTTGTCATCCGGTCGAAGGGGGGGCACGGGTACCGGATGCACCGGCCGGAGGGAGATTCAACCCCTTCTCGGTGCGAGGTCTTTCACGGCCGGCCCGTGGATCACGCGCCCGCTGGCGTCGTAGCGCGAGCCGTGGCAGGGGCAGTCCCAGGTCTCTTCGGCGCTGTTCCACGCGACGACGCAGCCCATGTGGGTGCAGGCGGGGTTGATGGCGCGGACCCGGCCTTCGCGGTCCCGGAAGACCCCTGCCTTCCTGCCCTCGATCATCAGGATCCTCCCCTCCCCGGGCCGGACGTCCGCGAGGTCCCCGGACGGCCGGGAGATCGCGCCGCTGATGTACTTCTCGGCCACCTCGATGTTGTGCACGAGGAACCTCCGGGCTGACGCCGTCGGTTTGAACCGGTCGGGGGCGTAGACACCGCTCCACGGGTTCTCGCGCCCCCGGATCATGTCGGCAAGGATCAGCGCGGCCACGGTGCCGTTGGTCATCCCCCACTTCCGGAAACCCGTGGCGATGTAGACGTTCTCGTGGCCGTCGGCGAGCGGGCCGATGTAGGGGACGCCGTCGATCGTGATGTAGTCCTGCGCCGACCAGCGGTAGTCGACGGACCGGAGCGGGTAGACCGACCGGGCGTAGGCCTCGAGGCTGCGGTAGTGCTCCCGCGTATCCGTGTCCTCGCCGGTCCGGTGCTGCATGCCGCCGACGAACACCAGTTCGCCGCCGTCGGCGGGCTGCGACCGCCAGGAGTGGGCGGGTCCGGCGGCGTTGATGAACATACCGTCCGGGAACGGCTCATCGAGCCGGACGCCGAGGACGTAGGAGCGCGACGGTTCCATCCGTGCGTAGTAAAACCCCGGCCCGTCGTAGAAGGGGTAGTGGGTCGCGAGGACCACGGCCCGGGCTGTCACGGTCCCGTTCTCCGTCCTGACCCGGCAGGAGCCCTTCTCGTCCTCCACCGCAAGCGCCCGGGTCTTCTCGAAGATCCGGCTCCCGGCTTCCGGCACCAGGGAGGCGAGGTGCAGGAGGTAACTGCGCGGGTGGAACTGCGCCTGGTCGGCGAACCGAACCGCGCCGTAGGTCCTCCCGGGGAGCGGGATCTCCTCCACAAACGCCGCCGGGAGCCCGAGGCCCCGTGCCGCGTCCGCCTCGGCCGCGACCCTCTCGCGGTCGTCCGCCGACTCCGCAAAGGTGTAGGCGGGCTTTCGCTCGAAACTGCACGGGATGGCGTACTCCTGGACCAGGGCTGCAATCTTCCCGATCGCTGCCTGGTTCGCGTCCGCGTACTGCCGGGCCTCTGTACTCCCGAACCGGTCGATGAGGTCTGCGTAGATCAGCCGGTGGAGCGACGTGATCTTCGCCGTCGTGTGGCCGGTCACCCCGCTGCAGACCCGATCCCCTTCGATCACGGCGACCGTGTAGCCGGCCTGCTTGAGCAGGAGGGCGGTGGTGATCCCGACGATACCCCCGCCCACGACCGCCACGTCGGTCTCGATATCCCCCGGCAGGGGAGGATACGACGTCTCGGGGGTTGTCTCCATCCAGAACGACTCGTGCCTGCCCGGCAGGCTGTATCCGGCACCCGGCTCATGGTCCATACGTCACGCCTCCTTCTGCCCGCCCGCTCCTCACCCGCGGCGGTAGCCGCTCCCCATTATGCCGCGGCCATATATAGGTATGGGGCCGGCGGACTCCCCAAACGACGACACCCGGGGCCTCCACCCCGCCCCTGCTCGCCACTCCCCCCCGGATTACCTCCGCACGACTTCCTTTTGCACGAGATCCTTCACCGTCGGGCTCTCGATCACCCTTCCCCGGGCATCGTAGCGCGAACCGTGGCAGGGGCAGTCCCAGGACTCTTCCGCGTTGTTCCAGGCGACGGTGCAGGCCATGTGCATGCAGGTCGGGTCCAGCGTGTGGAGCGTGCCGCGCCCGTCCCGGTAGACCGCAACCTTCTGCCCGCCTACCTCGACGACCTTCCCCTCCCGGGGCGGTATCGCCGCGGCCTCCCGGGCGATGCGGTCGGCCCCGGCCACGACCGTCCCCCCGGCGGACCGGAGCGCCTCCCGGACCCCTGCGGGGGGAGCGGACTCTCCCCCGAACCGTGCAGGGTCAAAGACTTCTGCCCAGGGGTTCGTTCGGCCCCGGATCAGGTCGGCAAGGATCATCCCCGCCGCCGTGCCGTTGGTCATCCCCCACTTCCCGAAACCCGTGGCGACGAAGACACGATCGTGCCCCGGGGCGAGCGGGCCTATGTAGGGGACGCCGTCGGCCGTGATGTAGTCCTGCGCCGACCAGCGGTAGTCGACGGCCCGGACCGGGTAGACCGACCGGGCATACGCTTCGAGGCTGCGGTAGTGCGCTCTGGTGTCGGTCACCTTCCCGGTGTCGTGCGCCGCGCCGGTGACGATAGCGATCTCGCCGCCGCCGGCGGGCTGCGACCGCCAGGAGTGGACGGGTCCGGCGGCGTTGATGAACATACCGTCCGGGAACGGCTCGTCCGTCCGGAGAGCGAGCGCGTAGGACCTCGACGGCCGCATCCGGGCGAAGTACGCGCCGGGGATGTCGTAGATGGGGTAGTGCGTCGCGAGGACCGCGTAGCCGGAGTGAAACGAACCCCGGTCGGTCCTGACCGTCACCCCGCCGTCCTGCTCCTTGATATCTACGGCGCGGGTCATCTCAAAGATGTAACTCCCCTCCCCCGGCAGGTGCCCGGCGAGCAGCAGGAGGTAGTTTCGCGGGTGGAACTGCGCCTGGTTCTCCAGGACGACCGCGCCGTGGGTCTCTCCGGGGAGCCCGACCTCCTCTGTGAACGCGGCCGAAAGTCCGAGGCTCTTTGCCGCGTCCGCCTCGGCCGCGACCCTCTCGCGGTCGTCCACCGACTCTGCAAAGGTGTAGGCGGGTTTTCGCTCGAAACTGCACGGGATGGCATACTCCCGGACGAGGGACGCGATCGCCTCGATCGCCGCCTGGTTTGCGTCCGCGTACTGCCGGGCCTTCCCGCTCCCGAACCGGTCGATGAGCCCCGTGTAGATCAGCCGGTGGAGCGACGTGATCTTCGCCGTCGTGTGGCCGGTGGCGCCCGTGATGATCCGGTAGGCGTCGATGAGGGCGACGGTCAGCCCCGCCCGTTTCAGCAGAAATGCCGTGGTGATACCCGCTATTCCGCCGCCGATCACCGTGACGTCCGCCCGCCCGGCCCCGTCGAGGGGCGGAAATGCTGTCTCCGGCGACGTGGCTACCCAGTACGACTCCGCCATGCCCGGCAGATCGTTGTTCCCTTCTGGTGACTCTCCCATACCTCTCCCCCTCAGCGCGGGATGGATGCCCCGGCACCCACATAACGGTTGTGCCGGGTTAATGGTTGTGCAGGGTTACGGTGCGGGAGCCCCGGTGCTCGGGGGCATCGATCGCCGCATGCGCAGGGAGATCCCGGATAAGAACCGGGCACTGTCTTCCACCGGCTATCGCAAGCACTGCCCCCTTCCTGCGGGTGGGGGCGGGGGAGGAGCGCGAAGCGCGGGCGGGGTGGGGGATGCCGGAGAGCGACGTACGGGTATTCCCCCGCGGGGAGAGGGTTTCCCCCTCCCCGGTCCCCTCCCCCCGTGGCGATATCCCCACGGTCCACTGCACGGGGACAGGCCGGAGAAGAACCGGGCACGGCTTCCCACCGGATATCGCAAGCACTGCCCCTGCCCCCGGGAGGGGGCGGGGGAGGAGCGCGCAGCGCGGGCGGGGTGGGGGTTGCCGGAGAGGGACGTACGAGTATCCCCTCCAGGAAGCGCGGGCGGGGTGGGGGATGCCGGAGA
>JAGVUK010000056.1 GCA_019136335.1 Methanomicrobiales archaeon | reverse complement strand
GGCTGTCCACCGCCCCTTCCCCCCATGGCGATATCCACCACGGCCCAGTGTCCGGGGATAGGGCCGGGGAAGAACCAGGCCCGGGCTTGCTCTCCCCTGTTCCCCGGGAAACCGCCGTCAACGCCGCTTCCCGGACCACGGCTTTCCACCTGGTATCGCCACGCACTGCCCCCGCCCCCGGGGGCGGGGGAGGAGCGCCGAAGGCGCGGGTGGGGTGAGGTCGATGAGAAATACGGAATTCTGGGAGTTGGAGATAGGGGAGGGGGCAGGGAGGAGCGCACGCCCGACGCGGGCGGGGTGGAGGATGCCGGAGAGCGACGTACGGATACCCCCCACCGGGAGTGGGGGACGGGGATCGACCAACGTCCGATGATCCGGAATCGGTGCAGCAGGTGTTGCCGGGATCTCCCTTCCCGGCAGCAGTGTTCCGAAACGAGATCGCACGTATTACGGGTGCAGGTAGATCAGGACCGCAGAAAGCGCGATGAGGGTGAGCGCACCGGCAAAGAAGGAGACCTCTCCGGCGCTGAGGGGTTTTTTCCCGATGTGCAGGCAGGCGTTCGCCCCGTAGCCCCGGCAGAGCATGCTCGTGTAGGTGCGCTCGCCCTGCTCGTAGGACCGGATGAAGATCATGCCGACCGTGTAGCCGAGCTGGCGGAGCCGGTAGCGGTAGGGGAGGGTACGGTCGAGGGGATCAAAGCACCGGGTCGCCATCGCGGACCGGATCTTGCTGAACATATCGGCAAAGACGAAGATGTAGCGGATCATCATGCCGAGCGGGAGGGTGAACTCCCGCGGCAGGCCGAGCCTCCCCGACGCCTCCAGGAGATCCTGCATCTTCGTCGTCGACGAGAGCAGGATGATGAACGATATGCTGACGATGAACTTCACCAGGAGGATCGAGGCGAACTCCACCGACTCCGCGTAGATCTCGATCCCGAACGGCAGGGTGGTAACCGGGTGGAAGACCTCGTAGTAGGGGTTCTTCACGAAGACCTGGAACCCGATGAGGAAGATGCCAAACGGCAGGATGAGCGCGAGCCGCCGGAGGTAGACCGCCGGTGAGAGACGCGAACAGGCCCAGAGGACGAGGAAGAAGGCAAAGAGCACGGCGCCAAGTTCGTAGATCTTCGTCGAGTACGGCATCGCCACGATCGCGACGATCCCGGCGAGGGCGACAAGGAGCTTGACCCTTGCATCCAGCCGGTGGATGACGCTGTCGCGGTAGGCCGACTTCTCGATGGAGTAGAGGTCGTCGATCATGCTCTTCTCGCGTAGGCATCGAGGAACGACTTCTTCGCGCCGTCGTAGGTGTAGGCCATATCGATGGCGACACCGTTCTCCTGCAGCGACCGGATCAGTTTCGGTATGACCGGTACGTCGAGCCTGGTCCTCGCGAGCAGCTCCGGCCGGGTGAAGATCTCCTCGACTGTCCCGGTGGCCGCAATCCTGCCATGGTCCATCACGTAGATATAGTCCGCCACCTCCGCGACGAGGTCGACCTGGTGGGTCGAGAAGATCACCGTCATGCCGTATTCCTCGGGCAGCCGGTTGACGAACGCAACAAGGTCGGCGACGCCCTGGGGGTCGAGTCGAGCCCGAGGTTGGTCGGGCCGAACGCGACGTCCTGCTCCACGGTGGGGGAGAAGATCTGGTCGTCGGGGTTCTGGAAGACGATCCCCACGAGCTTGCGCACCTCGCGGACGTTCTCCTTCGTGATCGGCTCGCCCCGGACCAGGACCTCGCCGGACGTGGGATGGAGGATGCCGTTGAAGTGCTTAAAAAGCGTGCTTTTACCGGCCCCGTTCGGCCCGATGACGGCGATGCGGGATTTCCTCTCTGCGATGAAGTTCACGCCGTCGAGGGCGGGAAGGTTGCCGCGGTAGATATGGGTGAGATTCCGGGTCTCGACCAGGTGCATGATAGCAAAAAGTGGGAGTTTGTCGGGTATCTAATTATCGGGCCGTGCAGTCACCCGGGCAACGCCGTAGACCAGGACCAGCATGAGGAGCGTGCCGACGACGATGGCAAGCACCTCGCCGGGCTTATCCATACCGGCGATGCTGTAGTCGGGCAGGGGCGCCTCAAACGCGAAGTCGTTCCCGGTAATGGCGACTACCTTCTCCTCCGCGGCGCTCGCGGCGTCTTCGTCGAGTTCGTCACCCTGGAAGTCTTTTGCACCGTGGATGCTGAAGAACGCGCTCTCGAGGCCGTCGGGATTTCCGGACGCAAGGAACGGTGCGGCAACGGCGATCACGAGGGCGACCGCGATACCGATCATGATAAACTGGTTCTTCTCCATTATGCGGTCACCCCCGCTGGACGCTCAAGGATGTCGGGCCGCGCCGACGCGATCAGGTAGAGGGCAACCGCGGTGATCCCGCCTTCGATGAGGCCGATGACGGCATGGTACCCCCCCATGAAGGTGAGGCCGAGATCCAGCGGGAACGTGCCGGCGATCGCGAGTTCGACCGCACAGAGGATCGCGGATATGAAGAGCGACGCCCACCCGGCGATGAACGCGGCGGCATACGAGTTCTTCGCGACGCCCATGACGGCGGTGTAGCCGTAGTAGCCGACAAACCCGCCGACGACGCCCATGTTGATGATGTTCGCGCCCATGACGGTGATCCCGCCGTCGCCGAATATGACGCCCTGCACGAGGAGCACCAGCGTCAGGACGAAGATTCCCGCGTACGGCGAGCCGAGGACGATCGCCGCGAGCGCCGCCCCGACCATGTGGCCGCTTGTTCCCCAGGGGATGGGGATGTTCAGCGCCTGGATGGCAAAGATTCCTGCCGCAAGCACGGCGACCAGCGGCACCTTCTCTTCCACCATTGACCGCCGCGCCCACCGCAGGGCGAGAGCGATGAAGATGAGGGCGATGATCCAGTAGATCAGGGCCTGTCCCATCGGTATAAACGCATCAGGTATATGCATGACACACCCTGATGAGTTGTAATACGTATTGGTATAAATGTATTACCCAGAGTGAGGGTTCTCTTGACCCGTAAGAATCTGACGTACTCCTGATGCGAAAAGTATGCCCATCACCCTGGCCAATCGGGGTTTCAGGGCGAGTTTACGGATCAGGGTGCCCGGCCGGTCCATATCGCCGTGCTCCACGATCGTCTCGATGATGTCCGGGTCGTTTAAGGCCCGGCAGAGACGGTCGATCTCCTGCGGCGTCATCTTCTGCCGCATACGAAGCGCTTTCATGCCGATATCGAGTTCTCTCCCGAAATCTTCCTTCCAGCGCCGCTCGTAGTCCCGGAGGCTCTCGTCATCGAACGTTCCGCGCGCCACGCAGGCCGCCGCGACCGCGGCCGCGTGCTTTGCCGACCGGACGCCGGTGTAGACGCCGCCTCCCGACGTGGGTTTGGCAAACCCGGCCGCGTCGCCGACAACGAGCGCACGGCGGCCGTAGGTCTGCGGCATAACCCCGAGCGGGATGACGCCGCTCGCGAGGTGGAGCGAGTTCCCCCCGTAGCGGGCGATGAACCGCTCGAAGTGGTCCTTTGCCCCCTCTCTCGCGCAGAGCCCGATGCGTGCCCGGGTCGCCGAGACCGGGATCACCCACCCGAAAAAGTCGGGCGAGGCGTTGGGGTGCAGCTCGACGTAGCGCGGGTCCACCGCACATGGCACGTCCGCCTGCACCCCGGCGAGGTAGGTCGCCGGGCGCCGGAGGCCGAGCATCCGGGCGACGGAACTCCGTGGCCCGTCGGCGGCGATGAGAAGGCGGAAGGGGATCTCCTCGCGCCCGCGGACTCCCCGGGTCAGGAGGGTGGACCCCCTGATGCCCGAGGCGCTGATCTTTAAGCGGAACTCTGCTCCGGCATCGGCGGCATTCTCCGCCATCTCCCGGTCGAGAAGGCACCGGTCCACGACGTAGGCCTTTGTGGTCCGTGCATCAAAGAGGAGTTCCCCCCCGAGGTCCGAGACCATCCGGGCCCCGCTCACCTCGTTCTGGACCGAACGCCTTGAAACGCCGCATTCGGCGAACGCGGACGCGGAGAGCAGTCCCGCGCACTGCACCGGGTAGCCGATCGTGCCGTGCTCCTCGATACAGAGCGTCGTAAGCCCCTCCTTCGCGCACGCCCGCGCGGCGGCACTCCCGGCGGGGCCTGCGCCCACAACAACAACATCCCAGGTCAGACTACCATGCCTCGCATACATGGGATCCCGGCCGGCCGGCGATCCCTTTCCCTCGAATAATAGGACCCGGCGGGTATAAATGAAATGGGCACGGTCGGCGGGGTCGGTCGCCCCGCCTACCCGAGATACTCCGCCACGAACCGGCCCGTTTCAAGGCCGATGAGGGCGAGAAAGATCATGGTCAGCACGACCATCGCGGAGAGGAAGAGTGCGACCGTTTCATCGAGGGGGAGCATGAGCGCCCCGGCGGCCGGGGCCATGAGGCCGGGATATACGGCAACTGCCACGGCGCCGAGGACCCATATCGCCACAAAAATGAGGTAGACCGATAGTTTCCTCATGGGTCTACTCTTCGCGGTATTGTGCCTGCTGCTCCTTTAAGGCCATATCCTGCCGCTCTGACTCGACCTTCCGGGCGAACTCCGCGGCCCACCGCTCGATCTCCCCGGAAAAGAGCCTGCCGGTCCGGAAGAGGACGAAGATCGCCCAGAGGACCAGGATGACCAGGACTATGCCTGCAAGGACCGGGAAGATTCCTGCGATGAACGGCAGGAAGAACAGGAACGCGACGACGGCGAGGAGCACGTACGCGATCCCCCGGAATGCCAGCCGGTAACGCTCCACCTTCTCGTCAGGCGTCTCGCCTCGTGAATATGCCGCGGCAGCATACCCCGCGACCGCCTCGGCGACGTCGAGGACCTCCCCGAAGATACCGAGGACGATGATCACGAGCGCGACGAGGATTATCCCTGAGATCAGGCTGTCAAGACCGATCAGGCCGAAGAGGAACGGGTTCCCGAGCATCGTTGCAAGTGGCAGGAAGATGAGCACGCCAAAGAGCCATATGAGGAATGCGATGGCGACGCCGACCGCAATCTTTGGAATGCTGTCATAGATCTCCTGCCGGGATTCGGCAAGTAACTGTTCGCGGTTTACCATAAAAATCACCTCGTTCGATGGAGTGTTATGGGCGGCGGCCTATAAATAAGTTTCCCGGAAAAGCGGGCCTATAAAAGTCTTTCCCAGGAAAATGGGCCGGTGTCGTCAAACGAAATCCGATACTGTCCGGGGATCGGGCCCGGATATCCGGGCGCCCCGGCACGATCTCCGGCGGGCTGGCGCTCCTCCGCCTTTTGCCCCGGCAGGTGCGCCGAGAGAAGATCTCCCGCACGGGCGGTGCAACGCGCTCTTCTGCCGCCCCGGCAGGTGCGGCGCGAGGACAGGCGGGAGGAACGCCAGTGACCTCTTTTGGCCTCCGCCCCCATAGCTGCGTATTTGATGGATCATGCCCCAGGTAGTAGGAGATGCCTGAGATACGGGAGTTCAAATGGAAGCAGTGCCTGATCGTGCGTGCCGACGTCAGGATGAGCTGCGGCAAGAAGTGTGCGCAGGCCGCCCACGCGGCCATAGGGGCCTACGAGAAGGCCGATAAACTCGCGAGGAAGGCCTGGCTCGACGAGGGGCAGAAGAAGGTCGTGCTGAAGGCCGCAAACGAGCGGCAGCTCTTTGAACTCAAGACGATCGCAGAACGGGCGGGCATCCCCGCGTCCATCATCCAGGACGCCGGGATGACCGAGATACCGCCGGGGACCGTGACGGCGCTCGGTCTCGGGCCTGCACGCGCCGAAGACCTCGACCGGATCACCGGCGATCTCCCCCTGCTATGATGCCCTCACCCTATCCCCTCGAAGCGGAGCTCGGGATGCGCTACTACGCGTCCGTCACCCCCGGTATCGGCGGTCGGCTCCGCTCAAGCCCCGAAGATTTCGTCGTCGAAGAACTCCCGCTCCCGATCAGCGATCCCGACGGGCCCTACCTGATCTGCCGGCTCATCAAGACGAACTGGGAACTCCAGCGGGCGGTGAGAGAGATTGCAAAACAGCTCGGCATCAGCCACCGGCGGATAGCCTGGGCGGGGAACAAGGACAAGAACGCGGTGACCACCCAGTTCATATCGATCTACGGCATCTCGCCCGAGGAGGCCGGACGGGTGCACCTCAAGGATATATCGCTTGAGGTCGTCGGGCGGTCGCAGCACCCGCTCGTCCTCGGGGGGCTCGCGGGGAACCGGTTCGATATCGTCATCCGTGACTGCATACCTGCGGACCTTGCCGAACGGGTGCGGGCGGTCACGGAGGTTGTGTCTGCCGGGGTGCCGAACTACTACGGGCTGCAGCGGTTCGGCGTCGTCCGGCCGGTCACCCATATCGTCGGCGAGAAGATCCTCAAAGGGGATTACGAGGGGGCCGTGGTTGCGTACATCGGTCTTGCATATCCGCGGGAGCCGGAAGAGACGCAGCGGGCGAGGTCACACTTCGCCGAGACCCGGGATGCGGGGGCGGCGCTCGCCGGTCTCCCCATCCGGATGACCTACGAGCGGGCGATGGCAAACCACCTCGTCGCGAACTCCGGCGACTACGCCGGTGCGCTCCGGGTGCTCCCTCCAAAGCTCCTCTCGCTTCTCGTGAGCGCGTTCCAGTCGCATCTCTTCAACTGCGCGCTCTCCTCCCGCATCGACGCCGGCCTCCCGCTCTTTGAACCCGAGGTCGGCGACCGGCTGCTCTTCCATGATGGCCGGGAGGATATCGTCACGGCCCGGAACCGGCAGGCCGCTCTGCTCCATATCCGGCGCGGCCGGTGCGGGATCGCCATATTCATCCCGGGGTCCGAACCGGTGACGCCGCATGGCCGGATGGACGAGATCATGCAGGAGCTGATGCGGAGCCGCGGCATCGGCGCCGGAGACTTCGCGCGCGCCTCCCGGTTCGTGGAGACGGCGTTTGCCGGGGTCGCACGGCCGATCGCGCTCTCTGCCGGGGTTGAGGCGGACGTCCTGGACGCGAGCGTCCGGCTCCGGTTTACGCTCCCTCCCGGCCACTACGCGACGACGGTCTGCCGGGAGTATATGAAGGCGGACCCCTACGCGATGATCTGACGGTGAAGGCGGACCCCTATATGATGGTCTGACGGCGGCCCGGCGCGCGAAAAAAGGATTTGCCCTGTAGTGTGTCCCTCAGCCCCGCAAGCGCCCGTCGTAGAGGACGTCCCACTCGGTGACGAGGTTGCTCCCGCACATGTAGTGGCGTTTGAGGGAGAGCCGGATCATATCGTTCTCGGTCTCGATGTGCATGCCGCCGACAAGGGACGGGGTGTCGGCGCCGCCGACGATGAACGGCAGGTGGATCAGGCGTATCTCGTCCACGAGGCGGTGGTTCAGCATGGACCAGTTCAGCGTGGGGCCGCCCTCGATCATCATCCGCGAGACGTTGTAGTCCGCCTTCAGGATCCGCATCAGTTCCGGCAGGTCGACCTGGTCTTCTCCCGCCACAACGACGTCGACGCCGCTCTCCCGGAGCCGGGCGACCTTCTCCGCCGGTGCCGCCCCGCTGACGGCGATGACCGTCCGGGCATCCGGCCCGAGGATGTTTGCATCCGGCGGGATATCCCCCCGGTTGCTCGGGATGACGCGCAGCGGGCTTTTACCCTCCACCAACCGGACCGTCAGGAAGGAGTTGTCGATCCTGATGGTGTTTGCTCCGACCATGATGGCGTCGCACTCCGCCCGGGTCCGGTGAAGGAGGATCTCGGTCTCGGGCGCCATGTACTTCATGAGGATCTTGCTGGATGCCCCGCGCCGCAGGGTGAGCTTCCCGTCGACGGTGATCTCTGACATCATGAGCACATGCGGCCTGTCGTGATCTGCCATTGGATCTCCTTCTCCCTGATCTATCTGGCGGGAGCGTTTAAGAATCTGGTGATTCCGGACCGAATGCAGCGTTCCCGGTGCGGTGGTGCGGCCCCGCCCGACGGAGCAAAGGTTAAACCCTTCTCGGGCTGATAAATTATGCGATGAATATAACCTCGTTGCGGCCGAAATTCATCAAATATACAGAGCCGGTCGCGTCGTTTTTCATACGCCTGGGCGTTACGCCAAACCAGGTTTCGGTGCTCTCCGTGCTCTTCGGCTTCTCGTGCGCACTCGCCTTTACCCAGCGGTATTTTCTCGCGGGCAGCCTGCTGCTGGTCGTCTCGGCGATCCTTGACCTGGTGGACGGGAACGTCGCCCGGAAGAACCACACGGAGAGCAGGTTCGGGGCCGTCTTCGACTGGGTCGCGGACAAATACGTCGATGCGGCGGTCATCCTCGGCGTGGGGTTCTCCGGTATCCCCATCGTCAGCCACCTCGTGAACGTCCCGCCGGTCGCCGACTTCGGTGTCGTCGGCCTCGCGCTTGCCGGGTCGCTGATCAACACCTTCATCAAACCGGTCACGTACGCGGAGATCGGTTACAGCGAGAGGATCGCCGGGAAGATCGAGGATCCCCTCGAGGGGGTCGGTTTCTTCGGCAGGCCGGAGACGGTCCTCGCGCTGGTGCTCGGCGGCGTGACCGGCTACATCTGGGTTGCGGTCCTCCTGATCGCGGTCTGCACGAACCTCTCTGCGGTCCAGCGGATCGTCTACCTCTACCGGCAGTACTCCTGAGGGGAGGCTGCCTTCCCGTCTCTTCTCTCGACGCGGACTCTGCGCCGTCAACCGGGAAGCGGCACCGCGTCACACCTCCCCGCCCCGGCGGCTCGCGCGCTCGCGGGGAGGGGATCGGTCCCGGAGGATCGGGCGTTGTTGAGACCCGGGGGGGTGGTGCCGGGCCCGGATCTTCCCCCGGCACAGGAGCGGGCCGTGGCGGCGGTCGCGCTCCCGCCCTTACGGCTGCAGGCCGGATTCTCCGGCCTTCGGCCGGAGGATCCGTTCCGCCTCACCGCGGTAGAGCCGGTAGAGGCTGTCGGCGAGGGTGCCGAGTTCGGGGAGGATCGTAAAGAGGACGTAGGCGAGGATCACGAGGAAGGCGAGCGCCCCGAGTTCGGCCATGACGTTGTGCGCCCAGAAGAAACTCTCGTACCCGAACTCGCCGTTGCCGGCAATCGCGGGGAGGTAGGGGAACCACTGCTCGGTGTATGCCGTGATGACGAAGACGTTGCGCACGATGTTCAGGATGTAGATCGTCGGGAGGACCAGGAGAAAGCCGGCGAGTTTCTGTCTCGCCGTCGACGGCACGCCCCAGGCGACCCCGAGCATGATCGCGATGCTCTGGATCCCGGTGCAGGCGAGGATGATCTCGGTCTGGAAACCGTTGCGCTCCATCGTGTTCCAGGCGCTGAAGTTCACGGGGTACCCGGCCGCCGCGAGGACGGCGGAGGTCTGGTCGGCGACTGCGGTAATCAGCCAGTCCCCGAGCGCCGGTATGTAGCCGAAGGGGGCGTAGATCAGGAACGCCACGGCTGCTATCGTCGAGAGCTGCATCACCCGGGGATCGCCGCGGAGCAGGTGTTTTACGGTGATGGCGAGGAAGGGGACCGAGAGGAGGGCGAGCGCCGGGTACATGAAATTGTTGATGGAGAAGTAGTAGGGGAGCTCGAGGAAGAGGTATCCGACGATGCTTGCCCACCCGCCGATGGCGAAGTACTTCCGGAACCGTCCCGGGACAAGGAAGACGAGAAAGCAGATGCAGGAGACGAGCACCAGGTAATCCTTCATCCTTTACTTTTCGGCGTATCCGGCAATAAAGCATTTGTGCGCCCGATCCGGTTGCATCGGTGTCTGTGCAGTCCCGGCCGCCCGGCCGACCAAGGATTAATTTTGGTCGGTGCCCCACTTGTAATAATGATGTTCTGTCCACAGTGCAAAGGCCTGATGATATCGTCCGGTGGTCAGTTGAAGTGCAAAAAGTGCGGTTATATCAGGGATATCAACGACCTCGACCGATTGAAGAAGACAGACAAACGTGTGACAAAAGAGATCGTCATCGTCGACGAAGAGGATAAGGTAGCGACCCTCCCGACCGCGGCCGTCAAGTGCCCCGACTGCGAGTGCACGACGGCATACTGGTGGCTGCGGCAGCTGCGGGCGGCAGATGAGAGCGAGGTCAGGTTCTTCCGCTGCACCGCCTGCGGGAAGACGTGGCGCGAGTACGATTAGGCACAACCTCTCACTCTGTTGCCCCCGGGGGCCCTTTTCTCCTTTCTGGTGGTTCCTGAAAGCGCCGGATCCCGTTCCTCGCGAATCAGGGTCCGTCGCCGGCGAAGCGACGCCAGCGCTTGTATGCGCGGCTTGCGATCCGCGGGCGGGGGAGGGGCCGGTCCGCTTTTCCTCCCCTATGGGTTTTTCGGGCCTCGCGCCCCTTCCTATGAAGAGGGCCGTGCCGGGATCCGAACGGGTGGTCCGCCCGCCGGGCGTTTGCGATGTGCAGGGTGCAGTTCTCATCTCCACGGGCGAGGCCGGCATCGGTCCCGGCAAACCCCTCCCGCCGGAGGGTGTCGTTCGCCGGGAGAGCCGGCCGGATCTCGTCGGCGGTCGTTGACCCACCCGTGATTGAGGGTGGGGCGGAGATCGAGCGCCTCCTCTGCTGCCTTCCCCCGGTCAGCAGAGGACCTGTATGCCTTGAGCGGGGCGAGCGTGACCGGCATGGGCTATCAGGCGACCGCTCCGGCGGAAGGACCGCCGGGAGGCAGGTTTATATCGCCGGCTCCCGATGGAACGTATTGAAGAGGCATGCCTGTCACCATGGAGTTGATCCGGGAAAAGCGGTCCAGGATCCTTGCGATAGCCCGGCGGCACGGCGCGACGAACCTGCGGGTCTTCGGGTCGGTTGCCCGGGGCGAGGAGGGGCCGGAGAGCGATCTTGACCTTCTGGTGGAGATGGAACAGGGCAGGAGTCTCCTCGACCATATCGCGCTCATCCAGGACCTGGAAGAGGATCTCGGGTGCCGGGTGGATGTGGTGACGGAAAAAGCGCTCAAGGAGCGGTACCGGCAGAGGATCCTTGAGGAGATGGTTCCGCTCTGAGGGACGGAAACGATCGGCTCCTCGATATCCTTGAGGCAATCGAGGAGATGAGCGGTATGCCGTTCGAGGCCGCGAGACGTTCATGCGGGATGAACTGGTGCAGGTCTGGATGATCCACCACCTCCAGATCATCGGTGAGGCAGCCGCACGTCTTCCCCCGGGTCTGTGAAGCGCTTCTCCCGGCGTTCCGTGGAAACAGGTGATCGGTCTTCGGAACATCCTGGTTTATGCATACTTCCGCGTGGATCCCGATGAGATCTGGGGGTTTGTGGACCGTGACATCCCCGCACTCAGGGAGGAGATCGTGACGCTCCGCACTCGCCGGCGCGGAGAGTGCCGGGGAGGCCCGTTCCTGGAGAGACGGCGGCTCACGGGACTGATGGGCGGCTGGTAAGCTTTTTTTGCGCCCGGAATGCCCCGGAATAGCCCTTCCGGTCAGGCTTTTTTCCTTCCCCGTTCTATCATCCTCGAGGAAGGTTACCTGGATGACGGGCGAGAAGACCGCCCGGGAACTCATGTACGAGACGAACCGGGACGTGAAGCGGATCTGCCGGGCGCTCCAGAGAATGGAGGCGCAGGGCGAGGCATTTGAGGCCCGGCTCCGGGCGCTGGAGGGGTGGCGGGCGGAGCGGAGGGCTTCGACAGTGAGCGCCGGGGCCGGCGGGGTGGTGGCGGTGATTGTGCGAGTGCTCAGGCGTGGGGGTGAGGGGCCTTCACCGGGTCGTCGGTACTGGAAGGCTCCGGACCAGGGGATCAGTACTTCCGATAGATGTTCTTCCGGTGCCCGATCTCGATGACGAATATCACCAGTTTGTTGTCTTCGATTGTCAGGATGCAACGGTATTGGCCGACTTTGTACGAGTAGAGGGGGACGGCAGGCGATCCTTCGAGTTTCTTAACGTGGTTGTAGGGATCCGTCTTGATGCTTTTGAGGGATGTATGGATTCTCACCGCCACGTCCCGGGGGAGTCCGGCGAAGTCTTTTTGCGCACCGGGAGAGTAGATAAGGGCATACATTACAGGCCCAGGGTTTTATCCATCTCTTCTTCGGTTACATATCGTCCCGCCTGGAAATCCGCCACGGCTTCTTTGATCCGGCCAAGCGTCTCTTCGGAGAGCGGCTCCGTATCGATGGCCATCTCGGTCAGGCGCCGGATTACATCACTGTAGGTCTCGCGGGGATGTCGTTTGAGCGTATTGAGGCGGTGTTTGAGCTGTGTATCGATCTTGATGGTGGTGGTCTGGGGCATACCCCAGTGTATGGCGGTATACGGGGATATAGATGATGGGGGGTTGAGGGAGGATATGTCAAGCGGCGTCGAGGGGGAAGACCGGCTCCGCGATGAGGGACGTCCACAGCGGCAGGCGAGGTCGAACTCACCGGGTGAGGGGAAGAGGCCGGGAGGCGCGGCGGCTTTCGGACCTGGCACTACTTCTCCAGCCCATCCCGGCAGGATGCGCAA
>JAGVUK010000152.1 GCA_019136335.1 Methanomicrobiales archaeon | reverse complement strand
AGTTGCTTCACCGTTAGCGTCGGGTCGTTGCGGAGGAGCTGGGCGCGGCGCCGGGTGCTCGACGATCCGACGACGCGGACCGCGTCGAGAGGGGCCTCGTGCGCAAGAAAATCCGCAGGCGAATCCCGCTCGAGCACCGCGCAGCAGACGAGCCCTGCCGGCCGCGCCGCCGGGATATCCTTCATGCTGTGCACCGCAGCGTCGATCTCGCCCCTGAGGATGGCATCGTCAAGCGCCCGGACAAAGACTCCCTGCCCCCCGATAGCGTGGAGCGGGACATTCGTTGCGGTATCGCCCTCGGTCGTGATCGTGACGATCTCCGCTTCAATTCCCCGGTCGGCGAGCATGCCGACCACCTTTCCTGCCTGTGCAAGCGCAAGCGCGCTTCCCCGTGTGCCTATGCGAAGAGACATGACCCGTATGCGTCTGCTATCTGTTCGATATCCGCTTCCGTGTGCGCAGCAGAGAGGAAGTTCGTCTCGAACTGCGACGGCGGGAGGAAGATCCCTGCATCAAGCATCGCCTTCCAGAACCGCGAAAACGCCTCTGTGTCGCACTCTTTGACCTCCCGGTAGTTGTGCGGCGGGGCGTCCCGGAAGAAGTGCTTGAAGACCGATCCCATCCTGACGAACGAGCCACGGCGCGCATCGACAGCCACCTCCTCGATCGCCCGCGTGGCGTCGTCGAGCCGCCGGTAGATCTCCGGGTGCTCGTGGAGGTGGCGGAGGGCCGCAGACCCCGCCGCAAGGCTTGCCGGGTTGCCGCTGAACGTCCCCGCCTGGTAGACCGGCCCCGATGGGGCGACCAGTTCCATGATATCGCGCCGCCCGCCGAAGGCGCCGATGGGGAGGCCGCCGCCGATGATCTTTCCGAATGTGGCAAGATCGGGCTTTACCCCGTAGAGCACCTCGGCGCCGCCGATACCGACCCGGTAGCCGGTGATCACCTCATCGAGGATGAGAAGGACGCCGTGGGCGGCGGTGATCTCCCGGACGTCGGCGAGGTAGCCGTCGTCGGGGAGCACCGGCCCGATGTTTCCCATGATCGGTTCGAGGATGAACGCGGCGACGTCGTCGTTTCCGGAGAGGAGCGCCTCCAGCGCCTCGGGGTCGTTATACGGGACCTGCCGGGTGTGGGCCACAAGGTCGGCGAGGACGCCGGCGGAGTCGGGCACCCCGAGGGTGGTCGCCCCCGACCCGGCCTTCACCAGGACCGCGTCGTGGGCGCCGTGGAACCCGCCTTCGACCTTGATGATGTCCTGCTTTCCGGTGTAGCCCCGTGCGAGCCGGATCGCGGCCATCGTCGCCTCGGAGCCTGACGAGACAAATCGGACCATATCGATCCCGGGGTGGTCGCCGGTGATGATCTCCGCAAGGTCGATCTCAAGCGGCGACGGTGTGCCGTAGAGCCAGCCCTTCTCGAGCTGGCGTTCGATCGCCTCCCTGACCGCCGGGTGCGCGTGACCGAGGATGAGAGGGCCGTAGCCGAGGCAGCAGTCGATGAGAGCCGCCCCGTCGACGGTCGCCAGGTGCGAGCCCGCCGCCCGCTCCACGTAGAACGGGTAGGGCTTGATGGCCCTGACCGGGCTGCTGACGCCGCCCGGCATCAGGGCCTTTGCCCGTGCGAAAAGGTCACTGCTCTTCATCGAGCCACCCCGCTGCGTCTTCGGCAAAGTAAGTGATGATCAGGTCGGCCCCGGCGCGCTTGATGGCGGTGAGGCTCTCGAGGGCGACGGCCCGCTCGTCCAGCCAGCCGCGCTCTCCGGCCGCCTTGATCATGGCGTACTCCCCGCTGACCTGGTAGGCCGCAACCGGCAGCCCGAACTCCGTGACGGCTGAGAGGATGTCGAGGTATATCCCGGCCGGCTTGACCATCAGGATATCAGCCCCTTCGGCGGCGTCGAGTTCCGACTCCATCACCGCCTCCCGGGCGTTCCCCGGGTTGATCTGGTAGGTCGTCCGGTCGCCGAACGAGAACCCCGAGTCCGCGGCGTCGCGGAACGGCCCGTAGAGGGCGCTCGCGAACTTCGAGGAGTACGACATGATGAGGACATCCAGGTATCCGGCGGCGTCCAGAGCCTCCCTGATCGCCTGCACCATACCGTCGAGCATACACGACGGCGCGACGATGTCGGCGCCGCTCTCTGCATGGGAGACGGCGATCCGTGCCATCAGCGCGAGAGAGGGGTCGTTTTTGAGATCCGGGCCGTCAGGGGTCTCCCCGACGATGCCGCAGTGGCCGTGGTCGGTGTACTCGCAGGCGCAGACGTCGGTGGCGACCACCATCTGCGGCAGCCGCCCCTTGATGCTTTTAGCGGCCCGCTGGACGACGCCGTCGGCCGCGCAGGCCCCGGTCGCCTCGCTGTCTTTCGCCGCCGGGATACCAAAGAGGATCACCGCACGGATGCCGGCGTTCAGGAGGCGCTCGCAGTAGTCGGCGACCCCGTCCACCGGGTGCCGGAACTGCCCCGGCATCGAGGCGATGGGTAACGGTGTGCTGATCGATTCGTCTACAAAGACCGGCATAACGAGGTCGGTCTTCCTGAGTTCTGTTTCGCGGAGGAGCGGCTGGATGATCCGCCTCCGCATCCGTCTCATTCGTCGTTGTGGAAACATAGTTCTCCCCGGGTAATCGCCCTCATCAGGCCCTCGGCTTTCGCTGTATCGCCGCACTCCGCGCTCGCGCGGATGGATGCGGTCACGTCCGAGAGGAGTTTCTTCGTGAGCGCCCGCGTCAGGTCATCGATGATCTCTGCCGTGCGGCTATCCTCCTCCCCAAGGCGGGCCAGCGCCCTGTCGCGCTCGCGCGCCCGGATCGACTCCGCCCAGGTGTAGAGGAGAGCGAGCGTCTCGTCGGCCGCCGTCCGCCGGAGGAGCCGGATGAAGTGGTCGAACTCCTCGTCGATGATCCCCCGCGCCCGGTCCGCCTCGCCCCTCCGGGAGTCCATGGCGGCGTCGCTGACGCTCCGGAGGTCGTCGATGGTGAAGAGGTGCACGCCTTTGATGGACCGCACCTCATCCTCGATATCGCGGGGCTGGGCGATGTCGATGAGGACCAGGTGGCGGGGGCTCGGGTCGAGCGGCCAGAGGCGCTTCTCCATCACCCCCCGTATCTCCTCCGTGCGGATGACCGGGTGCGGCGCGGCGGTGCAGGAGATGACGACGTCGGAGAGCGCTATGTAGCGGTAGAGATCCCTGAAGTTGACCGCCCGTCCCCCGATCTTCTCCGCAAGCACCACCGCACGTTCGTAAGTCCTGTTCGCGACGTATATCGCCGTCAGGCCCTTCGCGGAGAGAGCCTGGGTCACCAGCAGCCCCATCTCTCCGCTCCCGATGACCAGGATGTGCCGGTCGCGCAGGGTGCCGAGGAGTTTTTCCGCAAGCGTCACGGCCGCGGAACCGACGGAGACCGCTCCCCGGTTGATCTGCGTCTGGCGCCGGACCCTGACCCCCACGTGCACCGCCTTGTTGATGCAGATCTTGATGACGGTGCTCACGGTCCCTGCCTCCTCCGTGGCCGCGAGCGCTGCTTTGAGCTGGCCGAGGATCTGGTCCTCGCCGACGACCAGGGAATCGATGCCTGCGGCGAGTTCCAGGAGATGGCGGGGCACGGCCTCCCCTTCGATGACCATGAAGTCGCGCCTGCCCTGCTCCTGCAGGAACCCTTCAAGGCTCCGCGCGTCCCCCTCCACCAGGACCTCGACGCGGTTGCAGGTCTGGAGCAGGAGGACGCCCCTGAACCGTTCCCGTGCCTCGCGGAGGAACGCCGCCTCGTCGGGGAACCGGAACGCTTCGATCGTGGCGATGTCCGCGGTGTGGTGGTTCACGCCCGCGAGCGCGAGCGGGGCTGCGGCCGGATCAGGCATGCAGGTACCTCTCGATCGCCATCGTACGTGCCCGGTCATAGTCGGAGGCAAGCGCTTCCCAGACCTCTTCATCCCGGAGGATGCTCCAGAGGATGCGGGACCGTTCTGCCTGCACCGGCTCGCTCTCCTTAAGCATCGAGCGCACCTCGTCCTGCAGGTCGATCATCCGGTCGAGGTCTGCATACTCCTTCTGGAGTCGCATGCGGAGATACCGCGATACGGCGGGGCTCTTTCCGTGGGTGCTGATCGCGACCAGGTAGCGGCTGCCCCGGACGACCGAAGGGACTATGACATCGCCGGGAACGCCTGCGGCGTTGTTGAAGAGGACGCCGGTCGCGGCGCATACTCTCCCGATACGGTCGTTGAGTCCCGGGTCCGGTGTCGCGGCTACCGCGAGGAAGGCGCCCGCGAGGAGATCCCGGAGCGCCTCATCCGGGAGGGTGGAGAGGTCGGCCTCCTGCCGCCTGATCGCGAGACCATCAAGGTCCGGCGAGAATGAACGGCTGATCACCGTCACCTCCGCCTCATGCTCAAAATACGCAGCCTTCCGGGCACCGACGTCGCCTCCCCCGAAGATGAGCACCCTCCTGCCCGTCAGGTCAAGCATGAGAGGGATCATTCTTCTATAGTGTGGTGAACGGAATAGATTAAGGTGTTGAAAAACCTGTTTCTCCCGGGGTCCCCCGGCATATGCCCTCCGGCCGATACATCAGCGCCGGTTTGTTCAAAGAAGGTTTTAATGACAGGAAGATCCTTTTCTTCACGACAAATATGGCTGAAGAGATGTATGCATTCAGCAGGCTGGAAGGCGCCGTCCATCGCACGAAAGGTCTGCTCTGGCCGGTGAGATGGGGCGTCTGGCTCCGCCTGGCCGTGATCGCGCTCTTTCTGGGAGGCGGCCTCAGTGTGCCGGACATCTTCCAGTATCAATTCGATGGAAACGATTTTGCGACCGGCACAGCAGGATCCTTCTCCGGCGTCGCGCCGATGGTCGTACTGGGGATCATCGCCGTCGTGCTGGCGATCGCCCTCCTCTGGATGCTGGTCGGAGCTACGTTGCAGTTCGTCTTCGTGGATATGCTCTCGACCGGGGACATCCACCTTGGGCGCCATTTCAGGGAGCGGCTCGGCAAAGGAGCGCGGCTCTTCCTCTTCGAGATCGCCCTCATCGTGGTCATGGTCCTCGCCGTTGCGGCGTTCGTCTTCATGCTCATCGGGTTTGAGGGGGCCGGCCCCGCCGTTGCCACGTCGCTCCTGATTATTGCGCTTATACCGGCCTTCCTGGTCGCAGCCCTCCTCTTTGGGCTCGTCTTCCTCCTGACCACCGACTTCGTCGTCCCCATCATGATCCGTGAGGACTGCGGTATTATCGCGGGCTGGCGGCGGCTCATCACGATGATCGCCTCGCGTTTCTGGCAGACCGTCGTCTACGTCATCGTCAGGTTCGTGCTGGGGCTCGTTGCCGCGATCGCGCAGGTAATCCTGGCCATCCTCGCGCTGGTGGTCATCGCGATACCGTTTATCCTCGTCGGCATCGTGCTCCTCGCCGCGCTCCAGGAGAATATCGTGCTGCTCCTCGCCCTCGTTATCCCCTACCTGATCATCGCTATCCCCGTCGCGCTCCTGATTGCGGTGCCGTTCATCACATACTTCAGGTACTACGCTCTGCTGGTGCTGGAGGGGCTTGAGCCTGAATACCGGCTCCTCCCCGAGTAACCTTTTTTCAGACAGGGGAAGAGAAAGACTCTTCCCGTATGAAATCATGAGCCTCGATCAAGCAATGGTCGACATCGAGCCGCTGGTGGTCCTTGTCCTGGCGCTGGGACCGGGGGTATTCTGGGCATGGTACTTCTACCACAGGGATAGGTTCGAGCCCGAACCAGCGGCCCTGATCGTGAAGTTATTCCTCCTCGGTGTCCTGGTCACGTTCCCCGTGGCCTTCGTCGAGGGATTTTTCGGCCTCTTCATCGCATCTCCGCTGATCATGGGCGTCGTCATCGCGCCCATCGTCGAGGAGTACGGCAAGTTCGCGGTCGTGCGCCGGTTCGCCTACCGGGACGCCGAGTTCGATGAGCCGATGGACGGCATCGTCTACGCCGCTTCGGCCGCCCTCGGGCTTGCATCCCTCGAAAACGTCCTCTACGTCTTTGCGGCGTACGTGACGTCGCCGTCGCTTGCCCTCGGCACGATCGTCGTCCGGGCGATCTTCTCGGTCCCCGGGCACGCGCTCTTCTCCAGCGTCTGGGGCTACGCTCTCGGCCGGGCCAAGTTCACGGCTGCCGGGCGGCGGCCGGGACTCGTCTTCCAGGGGCTCGCTCTCGCGATGGTGTTGCACGGCATCTTCAACTTCCTGCTCTTCTCCGCCGATATCGTCGCCTACGCCATGGTCATCTTCATCCTGGTCCTGACACCGGGATTATGGATACTTGCGGACAGAAATATCCGAAGCGCGCTTCGCTGGCAGAGACAGCGGTAGAGGCAGGCCGCCTGCGCGGAGATACGGCGATCGCCGCCGGGAGAGCCCCCTGCCGTGCCGATACCGCAGGAGCGATGCCGCCCGGATCGGGCGGCGATTCGATAGGCTTATTAAGCAGCGAATCCCATGTTGTAAGGCACACAGTGCAGAGCACAGGTGTGCGCCGATAGTGTAGTGGTTATCACTAGGCGTTGCCAACGCCTAAACCCGGGTTCGAGTCCCGGTCGGCGCATGGAGCACCGCACCGGTGCGCTGTTTTTCAGAGTTTGTTTCACAGTGACCGCTCCCTCATCGACGAGCACGTTCGCAACCCTGCATCCCGCCCTCATATCCCGGTGCGGAACCTTTATGGCCGCAACCGCCTCCTCTTCCCGCAAGCATGGAATTACAGCGGGGGCTCTCGCAGTTCGACCTGACGAACATCATCGTCGGGGCGATCGTCGGCGCCGACATCTACATCGCGTCCGCCCTCACCGCAGGCCTCGTCGGCCCGTTCTCGATCGTCCTCTGGGCGGTGGCCGGGCTCTTCGCCGCGACGATCGCAATGGTCTTTGCCTACTGCAGTTACTACGTCCCCCGCGTCGGCGGGCCGTTCGCCTACGTCTCAGAGGCGTTCGACGATTTCTACGGGTTTCTCACCGGGTGGAGCATGTGGATCGCCGAACTCCTCGCCCTCCCGGTCTTTGCAATAGCGTTCGCGAACTACCTCCAGGCGCTCGTCCCGCTCACCCCGGCCGCAGAGGTCGCTGTCCGGGCGCTCTTCGTCGCGTCCCTGACCCTCGTCAACATCGTCGGGGTCCGGGCCGCAGGTAGGTTGAACGATGCCCTCACGCTCATCAAACTCTCACCGCTCTTCCTCCTCATCGTGGCCGGGCTCGGCGTCTTCTTCATCCAGCCGGAGACGTTCGCCGGGAACTACATCCCCCTGCTCCCCCTCGGGCTCGATAACGCCGCCCACGCCCTGGTCCTGATCTTCTGGGCATACGCCGGGTTCGAGCTGGGGACGCTCCCGGCCGGCGAGGTGCAGAATCCGCAAAGAGCCATCCCTCGCGCCATCACCAGCGGGATGCTGATCGTCTCCGCCTTTTACCTCCTCACGAACTTTGTGCTCTTCGGAGTCGTCAACTGGACCGAACTCGACCAGAGCACCGTCCCGCTCGTCGTCGCCGGGACCGCCCTCTTCGGGTCAGCGGGGGCGCTCATCATGACGGTCGGCGCCCTCTTCTCGGTCTCGGGGTCAAACGAGTCGGGGATGCTCGGCAGCGCACGGCTCGCGTACGCGATGGCGATCGACGGGCTCTTCCCCCGCGCCTTCGCACGGCTCCATCCGCGCTTCAACACCCCCTACGTGGTACTCATCGCCCAGGGTATCATCGCATTCATCCTCTCCAACATCGGGAACCTCTCCGGTCTGATATCGTTCGCCGTCCTCAACCTCGCGTTCTCATTTCTGCTCACCTGCTTCGCCCTCATCGTCCTCAGGAGCGATAGCGCCGCAAACCTCCGCGGCCAGCATATCCTCCCCCTCGCAGGCATCGCAATCTGCCTCTTTCTCCTCTACTCAACCACAACCTTCGATAAGATCGTAGGGGTCCTGGTTATCCTCGCCGGTATTCCGGTCTACCTCTTCTACTCCCCGAAGCAGGACATACATCACCTCAAAGCCCTCTTCCTCTCCGAAGAGACCGTGCTCCAGCGGAGGCTCGAGGCGAAGGAGACGTATCTTGCAAACTTTCTGGACATAATCCGCACAATCTCCCGGAGGATCAGGCGGTTGGACGGGCGCGAGCCGGGGGGGAGGTAGGCGTTTACCCTCGTATCGGAGGGGTGACCGATGACACCCCGAACAGTCTTCGTGTTTTTCTTGCTGCGATTGATGTGGGAGAAATATTTTTCCGTCGAATGGGGCAAGAGGCACAGCATGGATCTCATTCCGGTCGTGGTAGCGATCAGCGTCATCGCCCTTGCCGTTGCTGCATACTTTGCACGACAGATCCTCGGTGAAGATAAAGGGACCAGTCAGATGCAGGGAGTCGCTGCGGCCATCCGCGAAGGAGCGGAAGCCTTCATACGACGGCAGTACTCCACCATCGCGATCCTTGCCGTGCTCATCGCCGTGCTCATCCTCATCGCCTTCACCTCGGTCGGCGATTTCACCAAAGCGTGGCATACCGCGTCGGCCTTCCTCCTCGGCGCTTTCCTGAGCGCCCTCGCCGGAGTTATCGGGATGACAATATCGGTCAGGTCGAACCTGGTCTCCGCGGCATCGGTCGAGAAGAGCCCGGGAAAAGCGCTCATCCTCGCGCTTCGCGGTGGAGCAGTCTCGGGGCTCACCATCATCGCCCTCTCGCTGATAGGGATCTCGATCATCTTTACCCTGTTCGGGGGCGATCCCCGCGAGACACCGTTCCTTATCGTCGGATTCGGGTTCGGCGCCTCTCTCATCGCCCTCTTCGCCCAGCTCGGCGGCGGCATCTACACCAAGGCCGCCGATGTCGGAGCGGATCTCGTCGGGAAGTTCGAGGCAGGTATCCCTGAGGACGACCCCCGCAACCCCGCCGTGGTGGCCGACCTCGTGGGCGACAACGTCGGGGACTGCGCAGGGCGCGGTGCCGACCTCTTCGAGTCCACCTCGGCCGAGACCATCGGCGCGATGATCCTGGCCGTCGCCCTCTACCCGGTCTTCGGGCTCGCTGGAATCCTCTTCCCGCTGGTGATCGGGGCGTTTGGGCTGATCGCAACGATCATCGGCGTCTTCTCGGTGCGGATGAAGGACACGGAGCACAAAGATCCGATGCATGCCCTGAACAAAGGGTATTACGTCACGTCGCTCTTCTCCGCGGCATTCCTCTACGTCGCGACGATGGTTCTGCTCAAGAATGTCTGGTTCTTCTACTGCGGCCTCATCGGGATCGCCCTCTCGATCGTCTTCTTTTACGTGACGCTGTACTATACCGACGAGCGCTTCAGGCCGGTCAAAAAGATTGCGAAGGCTTCGACTGCCGGGCCGGCGATGAACATCATCGCCGGCGTCAACATCGCGTTCGAGACGACCGCGATCGCCTCGATCTCCATCTGTGCAGCCCTCCTCTTTGCCTTCAGGTTCGGAGAACTTTCGGGAGTGAGTCACGGCGGCCTCTACGGGACCGCCATCGCAACGATGGGGATGCTCGTGCCCTGCGCCTATATCCTGGCGATGGACACCTTCGGTCCGATCGTGGATAACGCCGGGGGTATCGTGGAGATGAGCGGCGCCCCGGAGACCGCACGCCGGAACGTCGCGAAACTCGATGCTGCGGGGAACACCACCAAGGCACTCACCAAGGGCTACGCGGTGGGCAGTGCAGCCCTGTCGGCGTTCCTGCTCTTCACCGCCTACATGACCGAGATCTCGACATACACCGGGACCTTCTTCTCCGACGTCAACCTCGCTCACATCGATGTCTTTGCCGGGGCCCTGCTCGGCGCGATGCTCGTCTTCCTCTTCGCCGCGTATGCCATCCACGGTGTCAGCGAGACCGCCCAGTACGTGATCGAGGAGGTCCGGCGGCAGTTTAAGGAGATGAGGATCCTGGAAGGCATCGACAAACCAGATTATGCCCGTTGCGTCGATATCACGACACGGGGTGCCCTGAGGAACATGATCCTGCCCGGCGCCCTTGCGGTCGTCTTCCCGGTTGTCGTCGGTATCACCCTCAAGTACGAGGCAATGGCCGCCTTCCTGATCGTCGGCACGATCACCGGCCTTCTGATGGCGCTTGTCCTGAACAACGGCGGTGGTGCCTGGGACAACACCAAGAAATGTATCGAGGGTGGACTGTACGGTGGAAAGGGATCGGAAGCCCACATGGCAGCCATCGTGGGGGACACCGTGGGCGACCCGTTCAAGGATACGGCCGGACCGTCTCTGCACGTGCTGGTGAAACTCCTGGCGACACTGACGCTTGTGCTCGTGCCGCTCTATGTCTGACCTTTTTTCAGGAATATCGTGTTCTCCTCTCTCCCGTCATCGCGGCTACATCTCTATCCGGGAGAACGCCGTGAATCTTGTCCACGGGTTACTTGTAGAAATGGACGAACGACGGGTTAAGGTGCTTTGTGGCCGGTTACCTGACCAGACTACCGGAACTCCGGGTCGCTGTCATCACCGCGTTCCCGCCGGCGGCGTCATCCTCAATGTGCTCAAGGAAGAACTCCCCGAGGAGCGCAAGAGCCGTATAGCGCCCTTTTTCCTCGGCGCGTTCGGGTATGCCGCCATCCTCCTCCTGGGGTGAGGGAGGCGCTCCCTGGTGTATCACGCGAAGGGATGTTTCGCGGTATCTTTCTTTGCAAGCACCTCTTTCATCTTCGGTTCGCCCGTTATCGCCCGGCGGATGGCGGTCTTTGTCGCCTCGTAGTTCCAGTCGTAGATCTTCTTCTTATCGGCTGCATCCCACTCGATGAAGACCGATGCGACGATCAGCAGATCATCGGCCTCTGCCTCGGGAATAATGCCCTCAGCAACGCTGTCCACCACCGCCTTCGCGACAGCGGCCTGTGCCGGGCCGAAGATCAGGAGAG
>JAGVUK010000232.1 GCA_019136335.1 Methanomicrobiales archaeon | reverse complement strand
CGGGCACGGTATCCCGGAGGCGGTCATGGTCGCGGCGATCGCCTTCGGCGTGCGCGACGTCCCGTACATCGACTTCGTCGCCCTCATCGGGTCGGGCGTCCTCGTCGCGCTCGGTATCGGGCAGTTCCTCCGCGCCGGCGATGCCGTCGCCGTGAGCAAAGAGACGAGGGCGCCGGTCGCCTTCGGGGTGGCCTGCACGCTCGGGAGCCCCTACTGGTGGGTCTGGTGGCTCACGTTCGGTGTCGGGTTTCTCGCGCTCCACCCGTCGTTTACCGCGTTCTATGTCGGGCACATCGGTGCGGATATCATCTGGTTCGGATTGCTCGGGATCGCGGTCTCACGGGGGGCGAACGTGCTCGGCCCCCAGTCGGGCACATCGGTGCGGATATCATCTGGTTCGGATTGCTCGGGATCGCGGTCTCACGGGGGGCGAACGTGCTCGGCCCCCATTACAAAAAAGTGGTGCAGGCGAGCGGACTCGCCATGATGCTCTTCGGGCTGTACTTCATTCTGACGATTCTTTCGCCTTGATGTCGATCCCGAACCGCTCGGCGTTCGCATCGGCTACCGCCTGGATATGCGCGATCACATCGTCCTGCCGGGCGGGCTTGAAGAGGTGGCGGAAGCGCTTCTGTTTTGCGAGGTACTCCTCGACGGGTTTGCGCCTCACCTTCTTTGCCTTCTCCACCCTGCCGTCGACCATCTCGTAGTTCACCCAGAGGCCGGTCTCGATGGCGAGTTTCGCCATCGCGAGCGTCTCGCCGGACTCAAAGCCCCACCCCGTGCAGCAGGGGGTGTGCACCTGGATGTAGCAGGGGCCGGGGGTGTTGATCGCGCGCTCGACCTTCTTGATGAAGTCGTTTGGGTAGGCGATCGAGGCGGTCGCGACGTAGGGCGCACCGTGAGCGGCGAGGATGCCGGGCATGTCCTTCTTCGGGAGCAGGTTCCCCGCCGAGCACTTGCCCGCGGGACTCGTCGTGGTGCTCGCGCCGTAGGGCGTCGCACCCGACCGCTGGATCCCTGTGTTCATGTAGGCCTCGTTGTCGTAGCAGATGTAGGTGATGTCGTGGCCCCGCTCGAAGGCGCCGCTGATGCAGAGCACCCCGATGTCGAACGTGGCTCCGTCGCCGGCGACGCAGACGACCTTCTCGCTGCGTCCCTGCCTCTTTAACGACGCCTCGATGCCCGACGCAACCGCCGCAACGTTCTCGAAGAGCGAGTGGATCCAGGGGACCCCCCAGGCGGTCTCCGGGTAGGGTGTGGAGAAGACCTCCATGCATCCCGTCGAGGCGGCGATGATGACGTTCTTCCCGGTCGCCTTGAGGAGGAGCCGGGCCGCAAGCGCAGGCCCGCACCCTCCGCACGCCCGGTGCCCGGCCGAGAAGAGCTCGCATCCCTGCTCTGTTCCGGCCATTCAGAGCACCTCCGTCCGTAATCCGTAAAACATATCTCCTTTCCCCTTCTCCGCGAGATCGACGACCGCGGCGATATCCCGCTTCCTCACGTCGCGCCCGCCGAGAGCGATGATGTAGTCATACACGGCCGCACCGGAGCCGTAGAGGGCCGACTTCACCTCGGTGCCGACCGCCCCGCCGTTTCCGAGCGATATGTTCTTGTCGAGCACCGCCACCGTCGAGACACCCTTTAAGGCATCCGCGATCTCCTGGGCCGGGAACGGACGATAGGTCCGGATCTTTAAGAGCCCGACCTTCCGGCCGGCATCACGCATCTCGTCGATGGCATCCTTTGCCGTGCCGCAGATGGAGCCCATCGCAACGAGCGCGGTATCGGCGTCCTCGAGGCGATAACCCTCGACGAGCGCGGAGTAATCCCTGCCGAACTGCTCGCCGAACTCGCGCCCGGCCTTGATGAACGACTGTCTTGCGCGCTGCAGCGCCCGGTCGATCTCGTAGCGGAACTCCATGTAATACTCGGGCGTCGCATACATCCCGAAGCTCAGCGGGTTTTCGGCGTCCAGCCGCTGGTAGGGCGTAAAGGCGGGTAGGTAGCACCTCCTCCTGGGTGGGGAGGGCGACCGGTTCGTAAGTGTGCGAGAGGATGAACCCGTCGAAGCAGACGAACGCGGGGAGAAGGATGTCGTGGTCTTCACAGACTTTATAGGCGATCATGTGGAGATCCGCAGCCTCCTGGTTATCCTCCGCGTAGAACTGCAGCCATCCCGAATCTCGCAGGGATATCGAGTCCTGCTGATCGTTCCAGATCGAGAGCGGCGCACCGAGCGAGCGGTTCGCGATCGTCATCACGATCGGCTGGCGCATCCCCGCCACGTTGAAGCAGACCTCAAACATCAGGGCAAGACCCTGGGAGGTCGTTGCCGAGTAGACCCGGGAGCCCGCCGCGCTCGCGCCGAGGCAGGCGGAGAGAGCCGAGAACTCGCTCTCGACCGTGATGTATTCGGCGTCGAGTTCGCAGTTCGCCACCATCTGGGCAAGGTCCTCGACGATGTGCGTCTGCGGCGTGATCGGATAGGCTGCAATCACCTGCGGGCGGCAGCGTTTCACGATCTCGGCCACAGCGTGCGACCCTTCCATAAACTCCAGCATTACTTCTCCTCCTTCTCCATCCGGATCGATTTCTTCGGGCAGACGTCCTCGCAGATCCCGCAACCCTTGCAGTAGTCGAGGTCGGGCTCGAACGTGCCCTCCTCGGTCTCGCGGACGCACCCCTCCGGGCAGACCATGGCGCACATGCCGCACCTGCTGCACGTCTCAGGATCGAAGACCGGTTTGAAGACCCTCCAGGCGCCGGTCTTGTTATCAAGCGCTCTCCCGGGAGGCGCGGCGCAGCCGACCCGCAGCGCCATTACGCGGCACCCCCGATCAGGTTGTATGCGCGCTCTGCCGCCCTGACGTTCTTGTCGGCCATGCTCCCGGAGAAGCGGTTTTGCAGCGCGTGTTTCAGCGGTTCGAGCCCGATCTCGCCGGTGGCTGCAGCGAAAGCGCCCATCAGAGTCGTATTGGTGATGGGTATACCCAGTTCTTCGAGCGCGATGGTGGTCGCATCGACGGTATAGACCTTCACACCTTCAGGGACCCGGGCATCGAAGTCGGGCTTCTCGGTGTTGATGATGGCGATGCCGCCCGCTTTCATACCCATAAAGACGTTTACATCGCCGATCAGGGTCGGGTCCTGCACGATGATGTAGTCGGGCTCGTAGACCTGGCTCCGGAGCCGGATCTTTGCATCACTGAAGCGGACGAACGCCTGCACCGGGGCGCCCCGCCGCTCCACGCCGAAGGCCGGGAATGCCTGGGCATACGCGCCGCCCTCAAACGCCGCGAAAGCGATGAGTTCGGCGGCGGTCACGGAGCCCTGGCCGCCCCTGCCATGAATGCGTAACTCTCTCAAACAAAAACCCCTTTTTAATCTTAATGATTAATAATATAAATACACCGGCACTTTGCCCGCTGCCGTGGGGGTCCGGGACGTGCCGGGACACCTGTTGCCCGCAGATACCATAGATGCAATCCCCTGTGCCGGCGGAAGAGAAGAGAGCATGAGTGGAGACCCCCAAGCCCCCGCTCACTGGACGTTCGCGAGACGGTCCTTGAGTTCCTCGATGGTGCAGTGTTTCACTTCCATCAGGGCGGAGATGACCGCATCGGAGAAGACCAGCGCCGCGGTCTCAAAGAGTGTCCCGAGAGGGGCAAAGGACGAGGAGACCGATCGGTACTGTCCGGTGAGCTGGCGGATCTCGAAGTCGCTCGGGATATCCGTATCCTTGAGCCGGTTGTTCCCGATCTCGACGATGCAGTCGGCCATGCGCCCGATGTACGAGTCGGGGGTCGACGTGATGAGGCAGATCTTCCCCCCGATCTCCCGGGCGGTCTCGCACGCGTCGACGACGGACCGGGTCTCTCCCGAACCCGAGAACGCGACGAGCACATCCTCGCGCCCGAACGCGGGCGTGATCGTCTCGCCGATGACGTAACTCTCAAACCCGAGGTGCATCAGGCGCTGGGCGAACGCTCGCGCGACGAGACCCGAGCGCCCGGCACCGGCCAGGTAGATCCGCTTTGCGTTGAGGATCTCGTCGAGAAACCGGCTCGCGTTTCCCTGGTTCATAGCGCGTGCCGTATCCTCGATGCTTGACGCCATCTGGAGCATGAGGTCGGCGATACTGGGGCATTCCGGCTGCATACTGTGGGCTCCTCTTTTTCCAGTCCAGTGTACGACCCGGC
>JAGVUK010000173.1 GCA_019136335.1 Methanomicrobiales archaeon | reverse complement strand
GACCGGGTCGCCCTCGACGCCGCCGGAATCGCTCTCCTCCGGCTTCACGGCTCGACACCGGAGGTGATGCGGGGCCGGATCTTTGCGATGGACCAGATCGCCCGGGCGGCGGAACTCGGCGTCGGTGTCCGGTCGGCACAGGACCTCAGGCTTGTCGCGCTCGACCCGGAGAGCAAAGAGGTCACCCTCGAGATGCGGCGGATCCTGGACGAGACCGGGTGAGGTGCTGGTGCATCGACTCCAGACGAACAGACCCTATCCGGCCTTCGCCCCATCCTACCCGGGGCGCTCCCCTCCGTTCCCCCACCCCGCCCGGTAGGGGCGGGGGCAGCGCCCAGGCGTATATCCGGGGATGAGCCGTGCCCCGGGAGCGGTCCTCGCGCCGGTTTCCCGGGGGGGAGAGCGGGCCCGGACCCGGTTCTTCTCCGGGATCCCCCGGGGCGGTGGACCGTGGGGGTATCGCCACGGGGGTGGGGGCAGTCATGGCGATATCCAGTGGGAAGGCCGTATCCGGTTCTCCTCCGGGATCTCCCCGTGCAGTGGACCGTGGGGGTATCGCCCTTGGGGGGAGGGGCCGACGGGGAGGGGGGGCAAGCCCCCCTCCCCTGTCTCACCAGGTAGTGATACTCGCAACCCCCACCCCGCCCGGCCTCCGGCCTCCTCCCCCGCCCCCTCCCGGGGGGGCGGGGGCAGTCATGGCGATACCCGGGGAAGGCCGTGCCAAGGAGCGGTCCTCGCGCCAGTTTTCTGGAAGGGTGAAGAGAACGGGCCGGTATCTGGTTCTTCTCCGGGATCTCCCCATGGAGTGGGCCGTGTGGGCATCGTCATGGGGGTGGGGGCCGTGCGAAACAAGATCGATAAGTCAAGAGTGCCGGTAATTGAGGATCGTTGCACTAGATGATAAGGTGGTCGAGCAGGATCCGCAGGCCGATGCCGATCAGGATCACGCCGCCGAAGACCTCGATCTTCCGCCCGAAGATCCGGCCGACCGAACCGCCTATCAGCACCCCGGCAGCGGAGAGGGCGAACGTTACGGCGCCGATCGTGACTGCGGGCCAGAAGATCGGCATATCCAGCACGGCAAACGTGACGCCGACGGCGAGCGCGTCGATGCTGGTCGCGACCGCGAGCAGGAGCAGGGTCGCCGTGCTCCCGGCGGCAAACTGCACGGTCTCGCCGTCCCCCCGCACCGCCTCGACGACCATCTTCCCGCCGATCAGGGCGAGCAGCAGGAAGGCGATCCAGTGGTCGTAGGCCCCGATGAACGAAGCGAGGCTCGCCCCGCCGAGCCACCCGAGCACCGGCATCCCCGCCTGGAATCCTCCAAAGAGCGCCCCGACGATGAGGGCGTACCTGAACCGGTCCTCCCGCACGGCGGCGCCCCCGCTGACCGCAACGGCGAACGCATCCATCGCAAGACCGACGGCGATGAGGAGGGTTGTCGCGAACTCCATCTCTCCTGTATACGAGGGGCGCGATACCGGATAACGGTATGGCCCGGCGGCGGTTGATATAAAGCGCTGGAATGCCCTACCGATACGGTGAGATGATACAGATGAGCACACAGAAGATCGGCCTCATCCAGACGACGGCGGGCGACGACCTCGACCGCAACCTGGAGCACACCCTCGCCCTGGCGAAACGGGCGATCGCGGAGGGTGCCCGGATCCTCTGCCTGCAGGAACTCTACCGGACCCCCTACTTCCCGCAGTACGAGGATAGAGACGCGTCCAACTTTGCCGAGACCATACCGGGAACCTCGACTGAGGCGTTCTCGGCGCTCGCCCGGGAGCACGGCGTCGTGATCGTCGTGCCGCTCTACGAGCGGACGGCGTCCGGCGAGTTCTACAACACGGCGGCCGTCATCGATGCGGACGGGCAACTGCTCCCTCCCTACCGGAAGGTGCATATCCCCTACGACCCGCTCTTCTACGAGAAGAACTACTTCCGGCCGGGGGACCGCTACCGGGTCTACGACACCCGGTACGGCCGGATTGCCGTGCTCATCTGTTACGACCAGTGGTTCCCGGAGGCCGCGAGGGCGGTTGCGCTGCAGGGTGCGGAGATCATCTTCTACCCGACTGCCATCGGCCGGATTGCGGGAGAGGAGGAGCCTCCCGAGGGCGACTGGCGCGATGCCTGGGAGACGGTGCAGCGGGGCCACGCGATAGCAAACAGCGTCCACGTCGCCGCCGTCAACCG
>JAGVUK010000272.1 GCA_019136335.1 Methanomicrobiales archaeon | reverse complement strand
TCTTTGAGATCCGTCCCCTTCACCGCGCCCATATCCTTCTCAAGAACGTTGGTATCCTCCTCCGGGTTCCAGGGATCGCCTTCAAACACCGGCCCCTGATGGTAGTAGTGGGTCTTGCCGTCACCCTGGACCGGGAGGTTCGCCTCAAGCCAGCGGTAGTCGACCGTCTTCTCATCTATGATGGTGATCCCATCGGCTGCGATCTTTTTGATCTGCAGTTCGGTCGTCGCGGCCGTAGCAACCGGGACTGCCAGAGCGAGGAGCAGGCAGAGCGAGAGGGCGGCAAGAAGCGGGGTGGAACCCCACACACGCATTGATACCATGGTTTATCTCAGGAAAAAGGGAGGTTATTTTCTCCTCATGAGGAGAGACGCTGCAAGCGCGACGGCCAGCACGATGATGAGGGCCAGCGCCCAGACCGGGAGCGCAGGGCCGGGTTCTCCGACCGGAGAGCCGGCCGGGGTCCCCTCCGCCCCTGCGACCACCTTCTCCGGGGCGGTCCATACCAGGGCATAGATGCTGAAGTGCGAGACCTCTGCGGTGACTGTCCGCGTGGCAGGGTTCACCGTGGCGGGGATATCCTGCCACTTCCCGGTTCCGGGGTTGTACCACATCACCTCTGGTGTGGCGCCCTTGTCTATCTTCGCCCATTCCTCCGCAGAGAGGGTGTAGGTGAGGATGGCCGCCGGGTTGAACGTGGCACCTGCGGGGCCGCATTCGAGGGCGATAAGAACCGTCGCTCCCGGCGGAGCCGCCGGAACGCTGGCAGCCCGGGCCACGGTCACCTCGCCGAGCGGGTTACCGCTTCCATCAAGGGCGGTGATTCCCTCGTGTATCGCCACGGCGCAGGTCTCGTCGGCGGTCCTGACCGTCACGGACTCGAGCACCACCCCGGCCGGTGATGTGGCAAGGGATGCGTGCCCGATCTGCACCGCAGGGGCATCGGGGTCATAGGTGAACTGGGACCCGGGGTCTTTCGAGGAGCTCCCTCCACCAGACGTGGTAGAGGTGGTTCCGCCACCCCCCGTGTTGCTGTCCGGAGCTTTTGTGGCAACCAGAGCGAACGCCGAGAGGCCGCCCGGAGATACGGCCTCGAATATGTAATTTCCGTCGGCATCAAGACCGATGTAACGTGTATCCAGCCCGGTCGTCGTGCCATCGTCGGCCCGCCGCAGGATGACGACGTTCTCCGTGCCGCCCATGCCGGCGACCCATTCGGGGCTGGCCGCCATCCTGATCGTTGCGGTCCTGATGATGCCGCCGTCTCCCGCATTTGCAACGTTGGTCTTCTGAACGTTCAGGATATACGCAAAGCTGGCAACGTTCTTGCCCGTCAGCTGGTAGGCAACGTTTTCGAACGCCTCCCGCTCGTCGGACCTGGGGTTCCCAAATACTGTTATGTCGAGTTGGGCGGTTGAGCCCGGGTGCCTGCTCATATCAAGGTCGATCTGTGCCCAGGCCGATCCGGTGTTGACCGGGCTGCTCCGGGCATGAACGCTCTCGACAGTGCCGGTGATCTGTGCATCTCCGGTCGGTCTCTCCCTGGTGAAGATGACCATTTCCTCCCACCCTTCCACATTGCTCAGGGTGATGGCGGTCTCGTTGGTGGTGATCTCGCCAAGAACGGTTCTGTTATCGATGATGATCTGCTGCCCGCCCTCGGTCTCCGTGACATCGACACCCTCGATTGCAAACGAGTTCCTGTCGGACGCGACCGGCACCGGGTCGGCCTCCTCCACTCCGGTGGCAGCCGAGAGGTCGAGCCGCCGGGCTGTTCCTCCGGTAAACGTGGCCTCCTGATCGGCCTTGTGGCCGTTCACCCAGAAGGTTATAGTCGGGGATGCCGAACGCCGAAGATCTTCTTCAGTCGCCCTGACCGCGAGGACGCCTGGAGAATCCAGGGGCCCGTACTCCCCTGCTGTTGTGGTGACCGTGGACCCCCGTTCGTTCCAGTCTATCCTGGCGGTGATGGTGGTCCCTGCGGGTGCAGCTTTTCCATCAAGCGTGACGCTGCCGGCGAATTCATCGGGCAGAACCGGCAGGGCGGCTGCCATGCCGGCCAGGGAAAAGAGGATGAGGATGGATAGGATGTACCTCATATCCATGGATCCGCCCCGTTATGCCCCGATTGCAGCAAGTTCACTCTCACCGCGCAGATAGATCCAGTAACCCTTCATCGGCCGCATCTCCTGCGTGTCGGCGTGGTTGC
>JAGVUK010000035.1 GCA_019136335.1 Methanomicrobiales archaeon | reverse complement strand
GGAGGGGGTCCTCCCCGGGCAAAATGATACCCGGAAGATCCTCTCTGCAAGCACCTCCTCCCTCCCCACAGGTGGGTACCCGAAAGTCCCTCTCCGGCACCCCCACCCCACCCGCGCTGCGCGCTCCTCCCCCACCCCCGCCCGGGGGCGGGGGCAGTGCGTGGCGATACCCAGTGGGAAGCCGTGCCAGATTCCCGATCTGACGCCGGTTTCCCGGGATAAGGGAAGTGTGGGCCCGAATCCAGTTCTTCCTCGGGATCCCCATGTACTGGACCGTGGGAGTATTCACCACAGAGAGGACCGCGAGCGCCCCTGGATGCGACCTTCCGAAGGGTCTGAGATCCGACCGGTATTTCTTCCTGTGAGGCTACGGGGTATTGAGAATTGCTGCAACAGGTATGGCGACGCGGCCTCACGCGTTGCCGGGAAGAAGGGCCCTCCCCCGGCTCAGAGCGTCCCCTTGGTGCTCGGCACGTCGCCGCCCGCTGCCGGGTCGATCGCCACGGCCGCCCGGAGCGCCCGGGCGAACGCTTTGAACGCCGCCTCACAGATATGGTGGTCGTTCCTGCCCGCGACCGCGATGTGCGCGGTGATCCCGGCATGGTTGCAGAGGCTGTAGAAGAAGTGCTCGATGAGGTCGCCCGGGATGCCCCCCGGTCCCGTCGGCGAGAAACCGCCCTCGAAGACGAGATACCCCCGCCCGCCCACGTCGAGCGCCACCCGGGCGAGCGCCTCGTCCATCGGGACCGCAGCGTCGGCAAACCGGGTGATCCCCCGCCCGTCGCCGACCGCCTCCGCAAGGGCCGTCCCGAGGACGATGCCGATATCCTCGATGGTGTGGTGGGCATCCACCGCGATGTCCCCCGCCGCCCGGACGGTGAGGTCCATCCGACCATGCCGGGCAAACGACGTGAGCATGTGGTCGAAGAACGGTATCCCGGTATCGATGGTCCCGGCCCCGGTCCCGTCGAGGTCGAGGGAGAGTCTGATATCGGTCTCCCGTGTCGTCCGGCAGACCTCACTCCTCCGCATGCGCCGCCCCCAGGACATCCGAAAGCCGGACCTTCCCGGCATAGAGGGCCGACCCGAGCACCGCGCCCGCCGCTCCGGCCTCACAGAGCACCCTCACATCTTCGGCGCTCGATATCCCCCCTGATATGACGACCGGGACCTTCACCCGGCAGAGAAGGTCCGTCACGGGCGTAAGCGCGATCCCCTGCTGGAGCCCCTCCACGTCCACGTTCGTGTAGAGAAGCGATCCTGCGCCGAGGCTCTCGAACCGCTCCGCCCAGGCGAGGTAACTCCCCGCCGGGCGCTCCCACCCCTCGATCATCACCTCGCCTCCCCGGGCATCGATCCCCGCCATGACCCGGGCGCTCCCGAACTCCCCGGCAAGCGCCTGGACCGTCTCCGGTTCCCGGACCGCCAGGGTCGAGAGGATCACCCGGTCGACCCCGGTATCGAGCCACCCGGCGGCGTCCCCGACGCTCCTGATCCCCCCGCCAAGCTCGACGAAGGCGTTCGTCTCCCTGATGAACCTCCGGATCAGGTCGGCGTTCTTCTGCGCCCGGCCAAACGCCCCGTCGAGGTTGACGATGTGGATGCCGTCCGCTCCTTCCTCAAGCCACCGGTGCGCCCAGGCGGCCGGGTCGCCGTAGACCGTCGCCGCCTCAGGCCGGCCCTGCACGAGCTGCACGCACCGGCCGTCCAGGATATCGACTGCGGGATAGATCTCCATGCTCTCAGCGTATGATCCGTTCGATGGGCATAACTAATATGTCTTTTGCGCCCGCCCGCTTTAACTGGTTTATCAACTGATAGACTCGCTCTTCTTTCACGACGGCGTGAACGGCGACCAGGTTCTCGTCGGATGCCACATCCATCACCGTCGGGCCGGAGAGGCCGGGCAGCACCTTTCTCACGTCCTGAAGGGCGCTTCTGTGGACGTTCATCATCAGGTAACACTGCCCTTTCGCGCGGATGACGCTCTCGAGGGCAAGGACGATCTCATCGATCTTCTCCCTTTTCACCGCGAGGGCGGCAGGGTTTACCACCAGGACCGTCGTCGATGTGAGAACCTCGTCGATGACCCGGAGATGGTTCGTCCGCAGCGTCGTCCCTGAAGAGGAGAGGTCGACGATGGCGTCGGCGATCCCGAGATGCGGCGTCGCCTCGCACGCCCCCCCGACGGTCACCACCGTCACGGTGACTCCGTGCTCCGCGAAGAACGAGCGGGTGATCGCCGGGAACTCGGTCGCCACCTTCGTCCCGTTGAGGTCGGCGACGGTTTTGACATCGGACTCCTCCGGCACGGCGACGACGAGCGTCGCCCTGCCGATCTGGAGGTCGAGTACCTGCTCGACCGCCGAACCCCGCTCCATGACCATATCCCTCCCGGTAATACCGAGGTCGGCAACGCCGCTCGCCACGTACTCCGGGATGTCGATCGGGCGGGCGAAGAGGATCTCCACGTTCGGATCATGAGTATCAGTTCGTTGACGGGTCCGGCGATCCTGCCTTTGTTCGGGATGGCAAGACGGACGAGCCCGGGATCCTGCTGCCTGAATGGTGATCTGCTCATGAGGTGCGACAACTCCGGAACTAAAGGATCAGAAGGTGGAGAGTTCTCCCCTGATGACCTTCTCGGTGATGGTGGTGGTCTTCTCCAGCCACCCGTCGATGATCCCCTCAATATCGGGTTTGATCGACTTGATGGTTGTGCCCGGTTTCGTGAGGACCTGGGCGCTCGCCACATGGGGTTCATCGATCGGGTAGCCGATCTGGGAGAGGATACGGACGTACATCTCCTCGATGCCGTCGACCTCCGCGACGCAGTCCTGTGCGATCCGGGTCGCGAGGAGGTTGTAGATCTTACCGATGTGGTTGATCGGGTTCTTCCCGCTCGTCGCCTCCATGCTCATGGGGCGGTTCGGGGTGATCAGCCCGTTCGCGCGGTTGCCGCGGCCGACGGAACCGTCG
>JAGVUK010000003.1 GCA_019136335.1 Methanomicrobiales archaeon | reverse complement strand
ACCGAGGAGCTGCGCGGCGATATAGGGACCTACGTCGCGGCCCGGGAACCGCCCCGTCGCAAAGAGGGCTATCGTCACCGCCGGGTTGATGTGACAGCCCGATACCCTTCCGAATGTGTAGATGGCTCCGGCAATCGCGATACCGAAGGCGAGCCCTATGGCGAGCCAGTCGCCGAGGCCTCCGAGCGCCCCGATTCCGATGTTGAACGGTGTCGCCTGGCCGGTCCCCACAGCGAGCATCAGCGTGACGACTGCGGCACCCGCTCCGAAGAAGACCAGGATGAACGTCCCGACGGCCTCGGCAACGAACCGCTTTCCAAGAGATACAGTCATGGTTTCACCTGATTTTCCTGTCACTCGAGCAAAAATAGTCCGGGGGAGTGCCTCACTTCCCGTACAGGGCAGCGTAGCACTCGGGGCAGAGTATCCGCGGGAGCGGCGCTTTCACGCGCCTGCTCGGGAGAGGATAGCCGCCTTCCCAGACGTCGACGTCCTTTCGGATGGTGTGCTCCATGCAGAGCCCCATGCCGCAGACGATGCAGATCGCCACCGCCTCGCTCTCCTTCCCCTCAAGGGCGCAGTAGTAGCACTTCATGCCGGTTTCCCTCCCTCTAAACCGCCTCTTTCCACTGACAGTACTGGTGCCGGCGGTCGACCAGGCATGCTGCTGCGCAGTTCTTGCACCCCCGCATCGGAGCGGCCGCTGTCGCTTTTTCGAGGGCGATGATGTTCGTCATCATCGTCGCGGTCACGGGTTCGCTCGTCAGGAGGCACGGGTAGTCGGCAAGCCGCATCAGGGCGGAGAACCGGACGGTTATGGCGCAGGCCGGGTAGGCATACCATTGCGGGTTCATCAGCACCTCGTTTGCGTGGATGGGTGCAAGATCGACCGGGTACCTGCCGACCTTCGGGACCAGTTTTTCTGCAGACCCGTTCTGGAGCCGCTGCGCCTTGTCGAGGATCTTCCACCCGCGGTAGATCGTATCCATGAAGTCGCAGTTGTGGAGTTCCACTGCCGCTCCCCTGGCCGGGTTGACCAGGACGTAGTTGTGGAACCGCTTCGTGAGGAGATCGACGACCATGGGGGCGTTGAACCCGTCGAGTTCGAGTATGTACTCGGTCGCCGCCGCCGAAGCGCCGGTCGCGAGCGTGAGGACGTCCCAGTAGCTCGTGTATGCGTCAAGCGAGCCCCGGAGGGAAGACTCCATCACGTCGGTGGCCGCCTCGATCACTGCCATGACGACGTCGTCCTTGCACATGTTGAAGGTCGACTGCGCGATGTGGTGGGCGACGTCGCCGACGCTGTAGGCGGGAACGGTCAGGATGTTGCCGTAGTGAACCCCGTCGTCGACGGCCGCCCTGACGGATGCCTCCATCCGCCGCCGGTACTCGCTCATGTACTTCCGGGCATCAAACGAGGTCATACCGGCCTCATCCATCAGTTCTGCCTGCGCTTCGACCGGATCGCGGTAGATCTTCTGCATCGTCGCGATCTCTTTTGCCGTCGCCTCTGCCGGGGTTGCCCCGGCCTCGAGCGCTTTGGCAAAGGCGTCGCCGACCCCGTAGGAGGTGTTCATGCCCCAGGACTTTGCGGCGAGTATCGCCCGCTTGTGCTCGACCGGTATGTCGGTCTTTGCCAGGACCTGGTTCACCACGTTGCTCGTGCTCCCCGGCATGAGCGCAAAGTCGACGACGCAGGTGGGACCGTAGAACCCGCCGTAATGCCGGACCGCCTCAAGGCCGATCAGGGCCTCAGCGCCGGCGATCGCCTGGACGAAGGCATCGACGCTCTTTGCAAACGCCTCGTCCTGGTCCTTTAAGATCTCGAGCACCACGGGCGTCTGGTAGTGCTCGACGAAGGGATCGTCCTCGGGGCGGACGGTCTTCGTGAGGCCTTTGATGACCTCGTAGTGCGATATGACCGAGTTTTTGTGGAGATCGATGACTGCGCGGCTCTGGTCGCCGATCGCCGTCATCTGCCGGACCGCTTCAACATAGGGTTTTGCGTCTGTTACGGTGAACTTCCGGCCGCGTTTCGCCTTTACTGTATCCACATCCGCCCTCTGGGCGGCCATGGCCTCGTTGATCATCTTCTCGTAGAGTTCTTTCATCTTCATATAGGCAGGAGACCCCGGCCTTCAGGCCGGGGAGGAATGCCGTCTGCCTGTCCCGGCATACCATTGTGTTCTCCACGCGATTCGGGTCAGGAATGTACAATCC
>JAGVUK010000322.1 GCA_019136335.1 Methanomicrobiales archaeon | reverse complement strand
CCCCCGGTGCCTCACCGGGGAACCGCCTTATACTCCTGTAGCAGGGCGTCGGCGTACGCCTCTTTCTTCTTTGTCGGTATGTAGTTGAAGGCCCCGGCCCTTCTCAGGAGCTCGGCGCGAATCGCGGCATCGTCCGCGAGATGCAGGTCCCGCACGCCGTCGATGATCATCTCAAGCTGGTTGATGCCAGTCGGCTTCCCGTCCACGAGGACCGTCTTGATCTTGATCGCCTCCGGCTTGATCCCGCCGCATATGGTGCAATAGTCGCCTTCCTTCTCGTTTGTCACGCTCCTTCACTCCCCCGGATCATCGTAAGCGACATCTTGAACCGAGTGATGGCGGAGAGGGCGTGGGGGACGTTTGCCGGGAAGATGATCGTCTCCCCCGCGGTCATCTGGTGCGTCTCCCCCGCGATCCAGACCTCGCACTCGCCGTCGAGGATAGTCACCACCGCGTCGTAAGGCGCGGTGTGCTCCGAGAGCCCTTCGTCCTCGTCGAACGAGAAGAGGGTGATGCTCCCCGATCGGTTGTTGATGACCATCCTGCTTGCCACGGTCCCGTCCTGGTAGGCGACGAGATCCGGTAGCCGGAGGACCTTCCCCTGTAACTCTGCACGTTTCTCTTTAGCCATTGGTACACCAACCTCTTCTTTACTCTGACGTCCTTCGCTTATCTACTCTTCTCATTTCCCCCGTCCATACACGAGTGCCCCGTCCACCGGGCAGACCTCCGTGCACCGGCCGCAGAGGTAGCACTCGCCGAGGCGGGCGGATGGGTCTGCCTCCCCGGTCGGGCACGCCCGCTCGCACTTCCGGCATTTTATGCAGGCGTCCGTCCGCCGGAGCCGGTAGAGGGCCCTTGACGCCGCGGGGGCGAGGAGGGCGCCGTACGGGCAGACATAGCGGCAGAACGGCCGATAGACGACGGCGGAGAGGAGGACGATCGCAAGGAAGACGAAGAACGATACGCCCGCGATCGCGAGGTGGAAGAAGGCCGGGAGGCCTATGAGCGCAAGGAGGTTCACCGAGAGCCCGAGAGCGGCGACGAGGAAGACGATGAAGACGCCGGCCCTGACCGCCACCGGGGCTCGGCTTTCGGCGCGGCCGCGCTTCTTTGCCGGCACAAGATACATGAGTTCCTGGACGGCTCCCGCCGGGCAGACCTGCCCGCAGATGACCCGGCCGAATACGAGGGCGAGGGCGATGAAGGCAAGAAGTCCGCCGATTGCCGCAGGAAGCGGCGACCCGAGGGCCGCCGCGTTCCCGAGGACGACCATCTGCAGCTGGTAGGGGAAGACCGGCGCGAAGACCAGGAACCCGAGGAGTACCGAGACGATGAGGAACGGCAGCGCACGCCGCCGGGTGAACCGGCCGGAGTACCAGAGCCAGGCGAGGGCGGCAAACGCGAGGAGGCCGTAGATGAATCCTGCGGCCTTCGGGATCGATTCGATGACCATTGCGTCCTCAGAGCAGTCTCGTCCCGGTCGTCGGGCGCGGGACCTTCACCACGAGCACCTTGAAGGTCTGATCGCTCTCGTTCATCCAGCGGTGCGGTATCTTTGCCGGGCTGTCGACCAGGTGGTCTTTCCCGACCTCTGCGCGCTCGTCGCCGATCTCGACGATCCCGGTCCCTTCGAGGACGTAGAAGAAGACGTCCACCGGGGTTATGTGTTTCTTCAGCGATTCGCCGGGTGCAAGGGTGATCACCACCGCAGTCGCGTGCTCGGTGTCGTAGACCTTCCGGGCGTCGACGTGGTGGGGGTTTGCACCGATCGGTTCCTTTGCTACATCAACAATCTTCATAGCGTTCATCTCCAATGTTATACGAGTCTCTCGCAACATTTAACCTTTGTAGTTTGTCCAGTAGTTCGCGAGGCACTCCCGCCGCCGCCGTTCCCGCCGGCGGGCCCGCATCTCCGGGAAGGTCGGTTCATCGCTCTGGACCGCCGGGCAGTAGGGGCAGAGGGCGAAAGCCACGTCGTCGGCCTTATCCCTGACCGGGCAGAGGTAGGCCCCCTCCCACTGGTACTTCAGGTAGAGGTACTTCGGGTCCTTCTCCCGCGCCTTTGCGGCACAGGCCTCCGCCACCATGGCGGCGTAGGCGCCGAGCGCCGGGTCCGGGGGCTCGTCCATGCCGGAGCCGGAGCCGTTCCGCGAGAGGAGGACCAGGCGGTGGTGCGCCGAAAAGATCTCCTCCCTGACGCTTGCAAGGAGGCGGTCGCGGTAGTCCTCCGGGAGGTTCGCGACCTTCCGTTCGAACCGGGCATTCATCACCTCAAGGTCGTGGAGGTCAAACGCCTTCATCTCGCCGGCGATGATCTGGAGGAGTTCTCCCTTTGTCGCCGCCCCCTGCATCCGGCGGCAGGCCGCCCGGATGGCCGCCACCGGTACCGGTCTCCCACGCTCTGCCTCCTCTCCATCGTTGGCGAAGGGGTCGATGATGAGAGAGCAGGCGTCGTCCGGGCCGGTGCCGGGCTGGCCGCGGCCTTCCCGGCCGATGAGCCGCAGGAGATGGTTCAGGAACACGCGGAGCCGCATG
>JAGVUK010000093.1 GCA_019136335.1 Methanomicrobiales archaeon | reverse complement strand
TCGACGAGGGCTTTCAAGTCGCCCATCCCGAGCAGCCGGGAGATGAACCCGTCCGGGTCGAACCGCTCAAGGTCCTCGATCGTCTCGCCGCTCCCGATGAAGACGATCCCGCTCTGCGTCTCGGCGACCGCCGAGAGTGCGCCGCCGCCCCGCGCGGTACCGTCCATCTTCGTGACGAGGACGCCGTCGATCCCGATCGCCTCGTGGAACCGGCGGGCCTGTTCGCTCGCCTGCTGGCCGAGCGCCGCGTCGATCACGAGCCACCGGTGGTCGGCGTGCGAGAGCTCGTTGATGTTGACGATCTCCTCGATCAGGTTCTCCTCGAGGGCGTGGCGCCCCTGGGTATCGATGATGATGACCTCGTACTGCTTGCGGAACCGGGGGAGGCCCTCTCTCACGATCCGGAGGGCGTCTTTCTCGTCCGGGTCCCCGAAGCAGGGGGCGCCGATCCGGTCGCAGAGGGTCTTTAACTGGTCGTAGGCGCCCGGCCGGAAGGTGTCGGCGCAGATCACCCCGACCCGGAGCCCCTTGCGCTGGAAGTAGCGGGCGAGTTTCGCGGTCGTCGTGGTCTTCCCGCTCCCCTGCAGGCCCGCCATCAGGATGGTCTGGGGCCCGAGCGTCACCGCTCCCGGTGTCCCCATCAGCCGGACGAGCTCCTGGTAGACGATGCGGAGGACGTGCTCTCTGACACCCATCCCCTTTAGGGGCTCCTCCTCGAGGGCACGCTGTTTGATCGCCTGGGAGAGCTGCATCACGAGTTTGACGTTGACGTCGGCCTGGAGGAGCGCCCGCTGCAGGTCGCGGACCAGTTCGTCGACCGCCGCCCGGTCGATCACCGTCTTGCCGGCGAGTTTCTTGACCGCGTCCTTCAACGACGCGCCGAGGTTGTCGAGCATCAGGCCTCACCCCCCAGGAGTTCGTCGACCACGATGCGGGGCGAGAACGGCATGATGTCGTCGTAGCCCTGCCCGGTCCCGAGGAAGAGGATCGGTTTTCCCACCGTGTGCGCGACCGATATGGCCGCACCCCCTTTTGGGTCCATATCCGCCTTCGTCAGGACGACCGCGTCGGTCCCGACCGCCCGGTTGAACTCGCCGGCCCGGATGACGGCGTCGTTTCCCGCCACCGCTTCGTCGACGTAGACGACGAGGTCGGGTTTCATGACCCGCCGGATCTTATCGAGCTGGTTCATGAGGTTTGCCCGGTTGTGGAACCGGCCGGCCGTATCGGCGAGGACGACGTCGATATTGTGCGCTTTTGCGTACTGGACCGCGTCGAAGAGGACGGCGGAAGGGTCGGCGCCCGCCTGGTGCTGGATCACCTTGATGCCGAGACGGTCGGCGTGGGTCCGGATCTGCTCGATCGCACCCGCGCGGAAGGTGTCGCCCGCGCCGATCACGACCGTAAACCCGTTCTTCTGGAGGTAATGGCCGACCTTTGCGACCGTCGTCGTCTTCCCGGTCCCGTTCACGCCGGTGAAGAGGATCTTCACCGGCCGCTCGTGCTCCCTGATGTAACGCGAGAGGTCGAGACCGTCGCCGAGCACCCCGCAGAGCGCCGACCGCAGGGTCGCGACGACCAGGTCGTCGACCGATGCGCCGATCTTTTTGTGCCGGCCCACGAGATCCTGGCGCATCCGGGCGATGATCTCGTCCGTGACCGGGAGCGCGACGTCGTTCTCGAGGAGGACCATCTCGAGTTCAAGAAGAGGCGTCTCGATGTCCTTCTCCTCGACGAGAACCTCCCGCTCCCGGACAAGGACCCTGACCTTATTGAAGAACGTGGGGGTCTCCCGCTTCTCTTCCGGCGCTTTCGCCCCGGCGGCCGCCGGTTTCGCGGCGGAGGCGGGGGGGAGGGAGGGTGCGGGCTCTGCAGCCTCCGGCGGCGCTGGTTGTGCCGCGGCGGCCTCCTCAATGTTCGAGGCGAACTTTGTCCGTATATTCTGAAGTTTCTTCTTTAATGAATCAAACATTATCAGCTTCCGCCCTGACCAGCCTCTCCCTGCCGGGCCCCCCGGTAGGCCGCCTCGATGCGGCGGGAGATCTCCGTTGCCTGCCCCTGCAACTGCTCGACCGAACCGGCGACCTTCTTTCCGAGCGCCTCAAGTTCGGTTATCCGATCCCCGAGATACTCGATCGCGTCCGCACCGGCCCGCTCCACGGAGACGTCGGCCCCGATGTTCACGATCGCATGGCCGGCATCGAGCACCTTCACCCGGAGAAAGGCGCCGCCCCCGATGGGGAGCAGGACGACGCCGTCCGTGCTCTCCTGGATGGCCCGGAGGGTCTCGATGGCGGCGGCGGCCTCGATGCGCTGCTGCTCGATCATACCGAGCTGCTGCGTCAGGATCTCGATCTGCTGCCCGTACTCGTTTAAGTACATCTGGAGCGTCTGTATCTCACGGGGATCTGCCTGGTTCACGTCATTCACCAGCTACTACGTTAACCGACTCGATGGTGATATATCTTCTCTTCAGGCGATGCTTGCTCCCGATATCCGCGAAAACCCTCTCTCTGGCCTGGTTCTCGTTCGGGGCCTCGATGACCTTACGGTACGGTTTCCACGCGTTGTTGATCCTGCACGCGCCCACAACTTCAAACGTCTGGTTCTCCATGACTGCTTCACTCCAAAAACCCAAAGACTTCCTCTATTCGTCCCAGCTCAAACCCGGTCGTAAAGGACCCCGCGATGTAGCCCTTGCTGTTCGCAAGGAGCCCGGTTCCCACGAGACCGCTGCCCATGTTGACCGACCCGAGGCCGATCGGGAGGTCGACCACCCGTTCGAGGGTGGCGATCTCCGTGTCGTTCGCCCGGGGATGAGCGAGAATGCCCTTGTTTGTCGCGCATCCGGCCATGCCGACGGTCTTGATGCCCCCAAGCGTCAGCCGGATCACCGGCACACCGAGAAACGACCCGATCTCTTCGGCGACCCCGACCTCCATGTCGGGATGGACGGCGGCGACGTAGTCGTTTGCGAGGATGACGTTGCCTGCCGCGTTCATGGACCCCTCAAGCAGGAGGACCTCGCGGTGCTCCTCAAGGACCGCGACCTCCTCGGCGGCGGCAAGGCCGCTGACGACCAGGCCCTGGCTGTTCCCCGCAACGAGCGAGCCGATGATGCCGCTCCCCTGGATGGTGGTGGTCACGACATCGACAGAGAGTTCCCGCCCGAGGGCCTCGATGAACTCCCCGGAGACCCGGGGGTCCACGATCGCGATATCCTCAAAGACCCTGGCGTAGACACCGATGTTTGGGTCGCCCAGGAGATCGATCGTCCCGGTCATCTCACTCCTCGGCGAGCTCGGCCTGGACCTGCCCGTCCTCGAACTTCATCGCGCGGACGCGAATCTTTCGCGGGGGCTTTCCGCTGCCGTTCTCCCAGACCTTCTCGTTGATGCTTCGGTCCAGTTTGACGTCCGCACTCTTCATGTGCCGTTCGAGAAACGCCCTGATATCCTTGATGGCGGTGTTGCCCCGCTTCCACCGGGGTGAACGCTTCACATCGCGGAGAGGGATGATATAGATATGCTCTTTTAACGCCTCTGCCATAGCCTTACACCTTTAAGCTGCTCCGTCTCCAGTTGCGCCGCTTCGGATGCGACGCAACCGCACGGTTGGTCCTGATCATCACCCATGCCGGCACGCGGCGGTTCTGCTCGCATGCCTTTGCCAGCCGGATCTTCCGGCCTTTCATCAACTTGCTCATAGTACTCTTTCTCCTGCATCCTTCTTCAGGTCTCCCGCATCCCGACCACGAGCGACTGCAGGTGGCCGGCCGGGAAGAACGGCGCCGGATCGATGCCGCGGGCACGGACGGCCTCCCGGATCTCCTGTTCATAGTCGCCGTTCCCGATACTGCCCGTCTCCCCGTACCGGACCACAAGCAGCCTCCCCGCGAGGCGTTCCACCTCCGGTTTCCCGTAGCCGAGGAGCGGCCGGACGTAGGAACAGCCGGTGGTCATCTCCAGGTGCTGCACCGCGGACCGCTCGAGCCGGGGGACCCGGTCTTCCCGGCGGGTGCCGTCGCCGATGACCGCATACTCGCCGGAGAGGATCTCGATCGCCGCCCGGTGGATCATGGTGATCGCGTCGTTTGGGTAACCGCACGCAAGAAGCAGGTCGACGGCCTCTTCAAGGAGGTCTCTCCCGAGCACCCTCCGCCTGAAGGGGAGGTGTAATGCGGCCGCTGCGGCCCGCACCGCCGGGACCTCACGGCCGGGATCGAATACGCAGGTATTCAGTTCCACGCCGTAGTCGCGCGCGAGCATGACTGCTGCGAGCGCGCTGTCTTTCCCTCCCGAGAAGAGCACACCTGCTTCCATCATCACTTTCGCGTGATCCTGAACTCTTTCTTTGACGGGGTCAACTGCGTCAGCAGGGCTTTCAACTGGTCGTCGGTGATCCGCTGCCGGACCCTGCCGCTCTGGGCGAGCATCACCAGTTGCTGTTCGACCGCCTTCGCAAACTCCGGCCGGGTCAACTTGATGGTATTGAGCCTCTCCCTCGCTTCAGGCTCGAGGATCTCCATAAGCGCGATGCGGATCTGCGAGTCAATCTGCCGCTGGCGTTCTGCTTCTTCCTCCATCGCCTGCTGATCCATCGCCTGCCGTTGCATCTGTTCCATCCTCCGGCGGCGGAGTTCTGCGAGTTCGTCGTCTACCATCAGTCATACCTCCTTGATCAATACTTCGTGATTCCCGGTGCAATCCCGGCGGCCTGGGGTTTTAAGCCGTTTGCAATGTTATCGAGGAACGATCTGCCGGCCGCGGTGACCGTGCGCCCAGCGCTTGTGTGGCTGACGTATCCGGCCGCTTCGAGCTGCTGGAAGATTGTCCGGACGACGGACCCGCTCCCCCGCTTGAACCGGCCAGGAGCCGAACCCCGATCATACTTGCCGCCGTAGACGGATCGCATTCTCTGGGTCCCGACGGGACCGTCGGTGTAGATACGCCGGAAGACTGCCGCCGCACGCACGTACCACCAGTCGTCGTTCTCGGGCGGCATCTCTTTATGTACCCCCGTCTTTGCAAAATCGGCCCAGTCGGGGGGCTGGATCTGCGGATTCTTCTTAAGTTCTTCTGCCGCCTGCCGGATCAACATATCGGCAGGGATGTCGTATACAGTCGTCATAGATGAACCTCACTATAGCTAACAGTCTTTACATATTCGTCCAGTGATGTTTTATATATTTCGAGAATCGCGGCCGGGCGATCGGCCCCGCCGTTCCGCGAGGACGAAGGTCCGCCCCTTGACCTCGACAAGAACCGCACCGGCCGACGCCGCTACTTCTTCGGGATCGACTTCGGTGTTCCGGAGCCACCTGACCTTGACAATCTTCCGGCTTTTGAGCTGGCGCCGGATCTCATCGATCATGACGCTGTTGATGCCCCGTTTTCCTACCCAGACGGTGGGCTTGAGGTCCTGAAACGACTCTCTCTTCACGCCTGATGCCTCCCGACCGGGTAGCGTGACCGGTGCCCGCAGGAAAGACAGGTGACGATCACGCGCCCGCGATAGATCCTGACCCGGGCGTTCGCGCCCGGGACCAGGTAGGTGCTGCACCGGCGGCAGAACCGGCGTTTCAGCGGCCGTTCTATCCGTATCCGGTGGCGCATGCTGATCTTTCGCGCGAGCTCCACGCAGCGGTTGCTCCATGCGGGGTTCTCCGGGTAGAACTCCGCGGCACGCGCAAAGAGGATGGTGATCCTCTCGCGGGCGAGCCTCCGGGAACCTGATCTCCGTGTGGTGTCTGTCATGATCCGATCCGTTCTGCCGATTGGCGGGTCTTACGGTTGGCGGCGGGAGGATATATAGTAGGTCGATGCCCGGTGTCAGCGGACCCGCACCCTTCGTTCGGAGACCTCCAGGCGGTCCTCGCAGAAGAGTTTCACGGCGAGCGGGAGGGCCCTATGCTCTTCTATGAGGATCCGGTCGGCGAGCGTCGATTCGTCGTCGTCCGGGAGGACCGGGACGCACCGCTGGACGACGATGGGGCCGGTATCCGTCCCCTCGTCCACGAGGTGGACGGTGCAGCCCGCGACCTTCACCCCGTACTCGATCGCCTGGCGCTGCGCGTGCAGGCCGGCGAACGCCGGGAGCAGGGCCGGGTGGATGTTCATCATCCGGCCCGAGAACTCGTGGACGATCGCGGGCCCGAGGATCCGCATGTAGCCGGCAAGGACGAAGAGGTCCGCCCGGCAGGCTCGCATCGCGGCAAGGAGCGCCTCTTCGTAGGCGGCCCTCGTGGGAAACCGCGCATAATCGACGACCGTCACCGGGATGCCGGCGGCTCTCGCCCGCTCGATCGCGTATGCACCGGGGTTGTCGGTGACGAGACCGGTACAGACCGCCGGGATATCCCCGGCCGCGACGGCATCGATGACCGCCTGAAAGTTCGACCCTCTTCCCGAGGCAAGCATTGCAATCCGTTTCTTCCTCTCCACAGGCATTCTCTCCTTACCGGGACTCCTCCGGCACGACCGGGGGGGCGACGATCAGTTTCACCTTGACGAGCCGGCGGCCCCGCATCTGCATCACCACCAGCGTGATGTTACTCTCCTCGAGCTTGACCACCTCGCCGCGGCGGGGGATGTGCCCCAGCCGGTCGATGACGAGGCCGCCGATGCTCTCGTAGGCGTCCGTCAGCGGGAGGACGAGGTCCAGGTCCTCGTTGAGGTGCTCCACCCACGCCTGTGCGTCGACCAGGTAGACGTTCTCCTCGACCTGCTGCACCTCGGGCTCCTCCTCATCGAACTCGTCCATGATCTCGCCGACCAGCTCCTCGAGCATGTCTTCGACCGTCACGATGCCGGCAAACGACCCGTACTCGTCGAGGACGACGGCCATATGCTGTTTCTTCACCTGGAGTTCCTTTAAGAGTTCGTCGATCTTCTTGCTCTCGGGGACGAAGTAGGGCTCGTACATCAGTTCCCGGATCATCGCGCTCGTCTGCTGGCGGACGACCGCCGAGAAGACGTCTTTCACGTTCAGGAGCCCGACGACGTTGTCGATCTGCTCGTGATAGACGGGAATCCGGGAGAACCCGGTCTCGTTGAAGATGGAGAGCGCGTTCTCGATCGTGCTCGCGTCCTCGATCATCACGACGTCGATCCTCGGCGTCATCACCTCGCGGACCGTCGTGTCGCCGAAGCGCAGCACGGAGTAGAGCATATCCCGCTCCTGCTCCTCGATGGTCCCCTCCTCCTCACCGACGTCGATCCACTCCTTGATCTCCTCTTCGGTGACGACCGGCTCGGCCACGCCGGGCCTGAAGGCGAACTGCCGGTTGATCTGATCCGAGACCCAGAGCACGGGGTAGAGCACCTTTGAGAGGTAGAGGATGGGCCGGGCGACACGGAGCGCGAGGTCCTCGGTGTGCCGGGAGGCGTACATCTTCGGCCCGATCTCGCCGAAGACCAGCATCAGGACGACCGTGACGCCGGTCGCGATCCCGATACCGACGTCGCCGTAGATGCCGATCGCGATCGCGGTCGCGAGCGATGCCGCGGCCACGTTTGCGATGTTGTTCCCGATCAGGATGGTGATCAGGATGGTGTCGGTCGACCGCTTCAGCGTATCGAGGGCTTTCGCTCCTTTCCGGCCCTGGTTTAAGAGTGCGCGGACTTTCGCCCGGGTTATCGATATAAGGGCGACCTCAGAACTTGAGAAGAAGCCCGAGAGAAGCAGACAGACGAGAAATAATATGATCTCTATGGTGACAAGGTCTACGATTACCATTTACTCCACGCCGCATCAAGCGGCAGTATCCGGTTATCCGGTTACCTGTTGAATATATGAATTATGTTGCCGGCAGGAGTTATAAATCCAGCGCTTCAGGAGAACGCCTTCTCGAACGCCTCCAATTGGCGGTTGAGGAGCACAATCTTCTCTTCAGACGAGAGGGCCCCGGGAAAGACCATATCCTCGAGTTCCAGGGTCAGGTATCCGTCGTAGCCCCGGTCGGCAAGTTCTGCCAGAACCCGCTTCGCAGCCCGGTCGTTGTGGATGGGGTGGTGGGGCCGCCCGTTCCCGCCGAGTGCGCTGACGTGGATGTTTACCGTCCGCTCGATGCAGAGGTCGATGAACCGGAGCACCTCGTCGCAGGACGTCATCATGGCATGCCCCATGTCCAGCGTGAACCAGAGCCAGGGTTCCCGTTCGAGCAACTCTGCTGTGTCCTCCGCCGTGGCGAGCAGGGCGTTGACCCGGGGCTCCAGGTTCTCGATCGCCACCTTCACCCGGGCTCTCCCTGCAGCCTCCCGGAGCCGGGCGATGTACTCCTCGAACCGCCGGTAGTCGTAGGCGTTCGGGTGCCGTTTCGCCGTCCTTCTTCCGGGGTGGACCGTGACCACGGCGGCGCCCATCCGGTCCGCCATCTGGATAGACTCGACGGCGTAGTCGACCGAGATCGCGGCGACCTTCGGGTTGATGGAGCAGGGGTTTAAGTCGAGCGACGGGGCGTGGAAGGTGATCGGGGAGAGTTCCGGGTGATCGGCGATGCACCGCGAGAGCTCGTCTTCGGGGCGGCCGCGGAGCCAGAAGTGCGGCGTCTCGACCCAGAACTCGAGGCTGTCGAGGCCGGATTCGGCAACGTAGTCGAAGATGTGGTCGCAGGGGTACTCGTGGAAGAACATGGTCGAGACGGCGAAACGGCCCATGATATTACTTGATATAAACCATCGGTCTAATAGATTGTGATGGTGTTGAGCGGCCCTTCCGCCGATCCGGACCGGTTCGGGACCCCGATATTCGGGGTTTCCGAGGTCTCGGCTCTCATCTGCGGCCTCCTTGACGATGTCCGCCTCCACGGGATCTGGGTGCGGGGGGAGGTGACCAACTACAAGGACCATACCTCCGGCCACCGCTACTTCTCGCTCTCGGAGCGGAACGGGAGGGACTCCGCGCTGATCAACTGCGTCATGTGGCGCTCCTACGCGTCGGGGCTCCGCTTTACGCCGAAAGACGGCATGGACGTCCTCGCCTGGGGAACCGTGGAGGTCTACGAGCCTCACGGCAGGTACCAGTTGGTCATCCGGGAACTGCTCCCGGCGGGCCCCGGCGAGCGCCACCTCATGGTCGAGCGCTGGAAGCGGGAACTCGACGCCGAAGGGCTCTTTTCGCCCGAACGGAAGCGGCCCCTGCCCGCCTTCCCGCGCCGGGTGGGGGTGGTCACCTCCCCGACCGGCGCGGCGATGCAGGATATCCTCTCGGTCATCTCCCGGCGCTACCCGGCCGAGGTGGTCCTCTCCCCGACGGCCGTCCAGGGCGAGGGGGCGCACGCGGAGATCGCGGAGGCGATCCGGCGGATCGACGGGCTCGTGGACGTGATCATCGTCGGGCGGGGCGGCGGGAGTTTTGAGGACCTCTTCCCCTTCAACCACCCCGACGTCGTCCGGGCCGTCGCCCGCTGCCAGACACCGGTGATCAGTGCTGTCGGCCACGAGGTGGACACCGCCCTCTGCGACTTTGCCGCGGACCTCCGGGCGCCGACGCCGTCGGCGGCGGCGGAACGGGCCGTGCCCGACCGTGCGGAGGTGCTCCGGGAGCTCTCCGGGCACCGCGAGAGGATGCGAGCGCTCCTCCTCCACCGGCTTGCCGCGAGAGGAAGCGAGGTCGAGGACCTGCGGGCGCGCATGCACCCCCGGCGGCTCGAACGCCGGGTCCACGAGCGGATGCAGCGCCTCGCCGAGCACGCGGATCTGCTCCGGCGCTCGGCGCTCGCCCGGGTGCAGCGGGACCGCTCGGCGCTCGCGGAGGTCCGCGCGGACCTCCTGGGGAGAAACCCGCTTGCGGCCCTCGACCGGGGCTACGGTATCGTCGAGTCGGAGGGGAGGGTCGTACGAAGCGCCCGCGACCTCCATCCCGGCGACCGGGTGGTGCTGCTGATGAAGGACGGCCGGTGCAGGGCCGTCATTGAGGAGATCACGTATGACGAAGACCTTTGAAGAGATGCTGGAAGAGCTGCGCGGGATTGTCCGGCGACTGGAAGACGGGGATGCGAGCCTTGAGGAGAGCGTCGCCATCTACGAGCGCGGTGCGCTCCTCGTGAAGCAGTGCGAAGACCTCCTCGGCGCGGCCGAGATGAAGCTCACGGAGCTCGGCCGCGACCGCTGAACCGGTAGAACCCCGGGGGGACATCGATCTCGAACCGCACACCCTTCCCGGGCTCGCCGGTCTCCCGCAGGGAGAGACCGGTGATCGAGAGGATCTCCCGCGCGAGGAAGAGCCCAAACCCGGTCTGCCGCCCGAACCCCCGCTCGAAGAGTCTTCCTTTTTCAGCGTGCGGTATCCCGGTGCCGTCGTCCTCGTAGACGATGGTGACCCCCTGGTCCGACTCTTCGGGATAGACTCGTATCCAGGTGACGCCCCCGCCGTGCCGGAGCGAGTTGTCGATGAGGTTGGCAAAGACCCGGACGATGAGGGGGTCGGCATACACCTCAAGACCGGCGCCGCCGGCCTCGATGGCGACGTCTCCCGTATCAAGCCCCGCCGCCGCATCGCGGACGATCCGGGTCACCTCCTGCCAGGCGGGGGAGGCCATGCCGACATCCCGGTACTCGCCGGTGAAGGCCATGTAGCGCCGGATATCTCGGACGGCCTCTTCCTCCTTCCGGTAGTACTCCTGCAGCTCCGGGTCGGCCGTCCGCTCACGGGAGAGGTCGAGGTAGCCTGTGAGCGCGTTGAGCCGGTTTAAGATGTCGTGCCGGGTCACGTCCGAGAGCAGGCTGAGTTTCCGGTTCGCGAGGAGGAGCGCTTCTTCTGCCATCCGGGCATCGCTCGTGTCCCGGCCCACCGACTGGTACTCGACGACGGCGCCGTCCTCGTCGAAGAACGCCGTATGGGTCCACTGCTGCCACCGGATCCTGCCGTCCGGCATGACCACCCGGTGCTCGACCGTCGATGCCGGGTGGGCGGGGGTGAGGGAGCGAAGGCTCCGGCGGGATGCCGATGGAACGGCAGTAGGCGTCGTTTGCGAAGGTGATGGTGCCGTCGGGGAGCTGGCGGTAGATCAGCTCGGCCTGGCTCTCCACGATGGCGCGGTAGCGCTCTTCGCTCTTTTTGAGGGCGTCTTCGGCACCGCGGCGGTCCGACACATCCCTGATGTAGATGGAGACGCCTTCGCGGGTGGGGACGGCGCGCACCTCGAAGGTGTGGTCACGCCCGCGGAGGTGAAACCGGCATTCGCTCACGCCGGGCCGGCCGGTCTCCCGGACTTCACGGAAGAATCCGGCGACCTCCTCGTTTTGGAGGCCGGGGACCACGTCGTAGATGCTCTTCCCGAGGACCTCCGCCCCCGGGCGGCCCGAAAGCCCGGCCGCCGCCCGGTTCCAGGATATGATCCGGCCTTTTTGGTCGAGCGCGAGGAAAGCGTCGCTGATGTTCTCGGTCAGTTCCCGGTAGCGCTCTTCGCTCTCCCGGAGGGCGCCTTCGACCTTCTTCTGCCCGGATGCATCGAAGATGGTCCAGAGGTACTCGACCGTCTCATCGCGCGAGACCGCGGCGGCCACGGCGGCCGGGAGGGTGCTGCCGT
>JAGVUK010000051.1 GCA_019136335.1 Methanomicrobiales archaeon | reverse complement strand
CTCGCCCCGGTCCCGACGTCGGTCATCTTCTCGACGCCTGCCGCGACCACGACGTCTTCCATGCCGCTTGCGACCGCGATCACCGCCTGCCGGAAGGCAAGCCCGCCGGATGCGCAGGCCGCCTCCACCCGGGTCGAGGGGACGTGGTTGCTCGCGAGTCCTGCGTAATCCGCGATCAGGGCCCCGATGTGCTCCTGTTCGACGAATCTTCCCGCGCTCATGTTCCCGACGTAAAGGGCGTCGATCCTCTCGCCGGTAACCCCGGCATCCTCAAGCGCCAGCGTCCCCGCCGCAACAAAGAGGTCCCTGAACGATGTGCCCCAGTGCTCCCCGAACTCCGTGCACCCGACACCGATCACTGCTACGTCTCTCATTTTTGCATCACGATCTTTCCTTTGTGTTTGGCATACAGTGCATAGTCGAGGTAGACCGGGTTTGCGAGGAGTTTCTCCACGCTCGGCGCCGCCGCCCGGTCAAACGCCGCAGACTCGATCACGTCGGTGACCGTGATGTCGAAGGCGTCGCTTCCCGCCCCGGAGCCGAACGAGGTGACGAAGATCCGGTCGCCTGGTCTCGCCACATCGAGCGTTGCGGCAAGCCCGATCATCGACGACCCCGAGTAGGTGTTGCCGAGCCTCGGGACGACGAGCCCGGGCCGGATCTGCTCGTCGGTGAAGCCGAGCATCTTTGCCACCCGCTGCGGGAACTTCGCGTTGGGCTGGTGGAAGACCGCGTAGTCGTAGTCCTTCGGGCCGGTACCCACCGCGTCGAACATCAGCCGGGCGGCGCCCTGGACGTGCTTGAAGTAGCCGGGGTCGCCGGTGAACCGTCCGCCGTGCCGGGGGTAACTCTGCCCCTCGCGCCGCCAGAAGTCGGGCGTGTCGGTGGTGTAGGAGCAGGTCCGGTTGATATCGGCGATGGTCTCCCCTTCGCCGATGACGAACGCAGCCCCGCCGGCCGCCGCCGTGTACTCGAGCGCGTCGCCGGGAGCGCCCTGGGCCACATCCGCACCGATGGCGATCCCGAACGGGATCATCCCGCTCCGGACAAGCCCCATGCAGGTCTGGAGGCCCGCAGTCCCGGCCTTGCACGCGAACTCGTAGTCTGCGGCGGTCATGTTGGGCGTCGCCCCGATCGCCTCACCGACCGTGCAGGCAGTGGGCTTGACCGCGTAGGGGTGGGACTCGCTTCCCACGTAGACCGCGCCGATCGCGCCAGTGTCGACGTACCTCCGCCGGAGGGCGGCACGGGCCGCCTCGACGGCGATCGTTGCGGTATCCTCATCAAGATCGGGGACGGACTTCTCAAAGACCCCGAGGCCCCGGGTGATGTCGTCTGCGTTCGCGCCCCATACCCGCGCGATCTCCGGGACTTTTATCCGGTATCGCGGGATGTAGACGCCGTACGAATAAATGCCTACCATAATGTTCCTCGTAATGAACTGATGATCGCCTCGACATCCATCACGGTGCAGAGCACCGTGATCCGGTCGCGCTCCGCGAGGCCCGGGATCAGCGGATGCACCTCTCCCGGGCTGATACCTTGCAGCACCACACAGCGGGGCTTGAAGGGCGTGACCCGGATCGCCACCATAGGGGACTTTCCGGTCGAGACCTCGGTGAAGATGAGAGCACGCTCCGTGCTCCAGCCGTATATGCGGTTGAACTCGCTCGAAGAGAGCTGGAGGATCGCGTTGAGGCTGTTGATCACCGTGTATCCGTAGATGGTCTGGTCCATCGGGCCGCAGAGTGTGACGGCATCGATGACGCCGGCAAAGTCGGAGAGACTCACCGGGGATGCGTACTCGTGGATGTCGTAGATGACGTCTTCGTCGAATTCGGTGTACAGGATCTTTGCAAATTTGTTGATGAACCGACCGCCGTTGTCTTCGTCGATCGAGAGGATCGTGTCGACGATCTTGCCGACGATGGCGGTCCCCGGACTCTTTCGCCGTCCGCTTTCGTAATCGCTGATAACTGAGGGAGAGACCTCGAGACGCTCGGCAAGCAGTCCCTGGGGGATGTTGAAGCTCTGCCGCCACTTCTTCAAGGCCTGTCCCGGTGAGTCCGAGAGTGTGATCTCTCCTGCCATCTTCTCGGCAAGCTGATGCCGCACCCCGGATTTCATGTAGCTAATGTTATCACTGGAACTTATATAATTAGCGTATGCTCCATCGACATTTCACGAAGGCCTGCCGGCGCGGGATCGTTACGCAACCCGTATATAGTATGCATCTCAATTATGGTATAATGGTTGAAGCGGAAGACCTGCAGTCCTTGAAGACGATCGCCCTGCTCGGCGGATGCCAGGGCCCAATCTGGCTCTCATCGCAGTCGCTCGCGAGCACCCTGGGCATCAGCCCCCAGACCGCATCGCGGCGCCTGATCGCGCTTGAGCGGCAGCAGTTCGTCGCCCGGTCGATGAAACCCGACGGGCAGTACGTCGCTGTCACCCGCGAGGGCGAGCAGGCGCTGAGGCGGGAGTATGCGGATTACGTGCGGATCTTCAACCCGGAACGCAGGCAGTACGTCCTGACCGGGACCGTGATCAGCGGCCTCGGGGAAGGGCGCTACTACATGAGCCTCCCCCACTACAAAGAGCAGTTCGGCGAGTCTCTCGGGTTTGAGCCCTTCCCCGGCACCCTGAACATCAGGCTCGATCCGGCGAGCGTCCAGGTCAGGAAACATCTCGACCACGCGGGATGGATCGAGATTCCAGGGTTTACTGCCGACGAACGGACGTTCGGTGCCGCCCGGGTGCTCCCCTGCCGGATCCGGGGCGAAGAGTGTGCGATCGTCGAGCCCTCCCGCACCCATTACCCGGAAGACATCGTCGAGGTCATCGCCGGGTCCGAACTCCGCAAGGTCCTGGACCTGAACGATAACGATACAATCGAGGTGGAGATTACCCATGATTGATGCAGCCGTAGAGGCCCTCGCAAGGGGCGAGTTTGTCCTGTTATACGACTTTGACAACCGGGAGCGCGAGACCGACTTTGCGATACGCTCAGACGCCGTCACGCCCGCCCACATCCGGCAGATGCGTAAAGACGGGGGCGGGCTGATCTGCACGGCGGTCCACCCTGATGCCGCAAAGAGGCTCGGCCTCCCGTTTGCTCACGATCTCCTCCGGGCCTGCAGCCTCGTCGAGAAGGACGGCGAGGTCCCCTACGACCCAAAGAACCACTCGTCGTTCTCGCTCTGGGTGAACCACCGGGAGACCTATACCGGGATCACGGACCGCGACCGCGCCCTGACGGTCACCGCCATCGCGGAAGAGGTGAGACGGTCGCTCAACGGCGGCGGGCACGACTTTGCCGCGCATTTCCGGACGCCCGGTCACATGGCGCTCCTCCGGGCCGCCGACCGGTTGCTCGATGAGCGGCGGGGGCAGACCGAGCTCTCGATCGCGCTTGCGACCATGGCCAATATCACCCCGGCGGTCACGATCTGCGAGATGCTGGACGACGAGACGGGGCTTGCGCTCTCGAAGGAGGGTGCGATGGCCTACGCACGGGAGCACGGGCTCGTCTTCATCGAGGGGCAGGACGTCCTCGACCGGTGGGAGTCGCAGAAGCTGAAAGAGTAATCTTCATCTCTTTCTGGCGCCGGAGGTGCGGCCGGCGTCCCCGGCAGCAACCGGACAGATGGTCGATCGCCTCAGGACTCTTTTTTCTACATCTTCGATCGCGGGCAGGAAAATGCACCGGATCGATGGGCGTGCCGTTAGCCTATGCCGCCTGTACTTTTCACAAATCATATATACGATCCTACGGCACCATAAACGGATGAAAAAAGATGCTGTGGCATACTTGAATACAAGAAAGAAGGGAGATTACGCAGCACAAAAAAATCAAGTCGAGAACTATTGCAAATACCGGTTTCAGCTCATCGAGATCTTCCACGATCACCGCGCCAATGCAACACCTCCCGAGAGGCGAAAAGGCTTTGCAGCGATGCTGGAGTACTGCGCCGCAAACGACTGCCCGGATATCATCATCCACGATCTTGCCGATCTTGCAAGGGATATGGACGCCGGTCTTGCAACGCTCAAAGCCCTGAACGAGCGATACACGGTTTACTGTGTGAACAACGACTTCTTCGGGTTCCGTGACGACCCGGCACTCCGGAGGGAGGCCATCGGCAACTTTGTTCTGTACATGGACCAGTACCGGGAGAGCACCCAGAAGGCACGCCTCCCGGCCCCGAAGCAGACGAAGAAGGAGGGAGGGCTGTCCATAGGAAGGCCGAGAGCGCTCAACGAAGGTCAGGTTGAGGCGCTCCTCACGGTACGGCAGGCCGGGACGAGCATCAGCAAGATCTGCAGGATGTTCGGGGTAAGCAGGAGCACGGTCAGCAAGATCCTCGCCGACCACCCCGAACTGAAGGGCGAGTGGAAGGGAGCCCGAGAGGAGCCTGCGGGGGAGGTTGCGGAGTGATACCGTCGGACCATCTCGTCTAACATGCACCCACCGTTCTGTCGATTACCATCCTTGCTTTTTCTTCGCGCCCTTCGCACGAACTGGCGACTCCCACGCGCCGGGGCCAACAAAATCGGGTGAGATCGCCCGCTACCCCCACCGGCTCTTCCCCGGCGTGCGTGACCCGCCGCGCGCACCGAAGGCCGCAGGCTGTGCCCCCCCCGCCTCCCTCCCCGGGTCACCCTGCCCCCGCCTCCTCCCGCCCGATGCAGACCCTGACCGGCACCCTGCTCGTGAGCGAATCCACGACCGGTGAGCGCCGGTAACCGTGGTTCACGAGTTCCTCGATCTTCTCCCGCGGTGCGTCGGCATCCACCCGGATGGTCAGGCGGACCTCTTCAAAGCCCGGCCGGACATCGCCGGCGACCTCGAAGAGCCCCCTGAGATCGAGATCCCCCTCGACGTCGATCTCGATCGCGTGGACCTCGATCCCGTCCTCCACCGCGCTGTAGGCGATCGAGATAGCGACACAGGCCGCAAGCCCCGTGAGTACCAGTTCCATCGGGCTCGGGCCCCGGTCGGTCCCGCCGAGGGCGGTCGGCTCATCGGCCGGAATGACGAAGTTCCGGACGATCGTCGTGGAGTGCGCACCGCCGTTCCAGCTCAGCAGGCCGGAGGGAGTCCTCTGCCCCGCCGCCGCATCCTTCCGCATCGCCCCCACAGCGGCGTTGACCGCTTCAACATCGACTCCGTTTCGCATCATCGTAGAGACCTCGTTTTCATGGTATCTCCCCGTCAGACGACCGGCTCCGGCGGCCTCTCTCTCGACCCGAGGAGCCGGAGCATCTCGTCGGGGTCGGTTGTCGGAATATCGCAGGCGTAGTTGGTGCAGACGTATGCCGTCGCCTTCCCCCCGACCGCCACGACATCCCGTGTGAACCCGGCAACCCGTGTGATCTCCGGGTTTTCCTCATCGGAGGGGCGGAAGATGACGACGGCGTCGGGCGTATAGTGCGACCGGATAGCCCCGACCAGCGCGTTCGTATCCGTTGCGCCCAAAACGCCGGTTATGATCACCTCGAAGTTCGGCCCCAGCATAAACTCAAGGCCGGTGAGGAAGTGAGGGCAGGCGGCAGGCGCCTTGCGGACGGCGTCAGCAAAGGCGTGCCGCATCCGGTTCGCCATCTCCTCGAGTTCGAGGTTCGCCGTCATCCGGCCGAGGGCAAAGAGAGCGTACATGGCCACGCTGTTCCCGGAGGGGACAGCCCCGTCGTACACCGTCTTCTGCCGGACAGGCACGTCCGTATCATCCGGCACAAAGAAGAACCCGCCGTGGGTGCAGTCCCAGTAGCGGGCGGCGAGATCCCGGGAGAGTTCCGTGGCGGTCCTGAGGTACTCCGGGGAGAAGGACGCTTCGTAGACCTCGATGAGGGCCCAGAGCATGAACGCGTAGTCGTCAAGGGTCGCTGCGATGCCGGCCTCCCCGCCCCGGTAGCGGTGGAGGAGCCGCCCGTCCGGCCCGCGCAGGTTCCCGAGGACGAACGCGGCTGCCTTCTCTGCCGCCGTCAGGTACCCCGGGTCGTCGAAGACCCGGGCGGCCTTTGCGAGAGCGGCGATCATGAGAGCGTTCCAGTCGGTGAGGATCTTGTCGTCCTTTGTCGGGCGGACCCGCTCTTCCCGGGCTAGAAAGAGTTTCTGCCGGGCACTCTCGACGAACCACGCGAGGTCCTCCTCCGGGGTCGAGAACTCGTGGGCCCATGACGCGAGCGGCCGCCGCAGGCGGAGGATGTTCCTGCCCGTCCTCTTCCCGCCGGGCTGCTCCAGGTAGTTCCCCGGCTCCGTGGCGCCGAAGATCCGGGAGAACCGCTCCCCGTCCTCCTCTCCGAGAACCTCGAGGATCTCAGCCTTTGCCCAGGTGTAGAACTTCCCCTCAACACCCTCGCTGTCCGCATCTTCTGCCGAGTAGAACCCACCACCGGGATCGGCCATATCCCGCAGGACGTAGGCGATCGTCTCCCGGGCGGTCCGGGCAAACTCTTCCCTCCCCGTCGCGAGGTAGGCCTCCGTATACGCCAGAACAAGGAGCGCCTGGTCGTAGAGCATCTTCTCGAAGTGCGGGACGAACCACTCCGTGTCCGTCGAGTAGCGGTGGAACCCCCAGCCGACCTGGTCGAAGATCCCGCCCCGCCGCATGGCGTGCAGGGTCTTCTCGACCATCGTGTACGCTGGCTCCCTCCCGGTCCGGTTCCCGTAGCGGAGCAGGAATATGAGGTTGTGCGGGGTCGGGAACCGGGGCGCGTCCCCAAACCCGCCATGCTCCCCGTCAAAGATCCGGAAGAGGGTGTCGTAAGCCTCGTCGAGGACCGCCTCCGAGAGCTCGCCCGCCTCAGGAGGGGTCCGGGCAGCGCTCTTTAGCGCATCGAGCACTTTGTCGCCGGCATCTTCGAGTTCCTGCCGCTGGTCCCGCCAGACTTTGCTGATCCGGGGGATGAGGTCGAGGAGGCCGGTCATCCCATACCGGCTCTCTTTGGGGATATAACTCGCTGCAAAGAACGGTTTTTGGTCCGGGGTCATGAAGATGGTGAGCGGCCATCCTCCAGACCCGGTCAGCACGTGGGCGGCCGCCATGTAGACCTGGTCGATATCCGGCCGCTCCTCGCGGTCCACCTTGATGCAGACGAAGACGTCGTTTAAGAGTTTCGCGACCTGGGAATCTGCAAACGATTCTTTCTCCATGACGTGGCACCAGTGGCAGGCCGAGTAGCCGATGGAGAGGAATATCGGTTTACTGTCCTCCCGGGCCTTCCGGAACGCCTCTTCGCCCCAGGGGTGCCAGTCGACGGGGTTGTGGGCGTGCTGGAGTAGGTACGGGCTCCGTTCGTGGATCAGCCGGTTCGGTGGCGCTTCCTCCTGCACCGGTGCTTCTGGCGCTTTCGGGTCATGTCCGCGTGCCGGGTTCATACTCTGACGTGAGGATGCAGGCTAATAAAGATGACTCTTCCCGGTGGAAGGGGCGCTCCCGGAACGGAGCTGCTCACCCTTCCACTACCGGTGCGCAGAACGCCCGTGGCAAAAAAGAGGAGAGAGCCCCGGCCTGACCCGGCCGCGGTCCCCTCACTCCGCGATCGGGATCTCTTTTGTCTCTTCCGCGGCCGGCTGCACGTAGGGAACATCCACGGTCAGCAGGCCGTTCCTGAACGTCGCCTTCGCCCTGTCGGTATCGACGGGGCAGCCGACCGCGTAGGTGCCGACGTAGCGGACGTCCCCGCGGGATGCATCGATGGAGAAACTCGTCTCCTGCATCTTGAAGGTGATGTCCTTCTTCTCAACGCCCGGCAGTTCGATCTCGATGTGAAGGTTCTCCTCGTTCTCATCCGAGTAAGCACAGACATACGGTGCGACTCTCAACGCTGCCATCTCATAACCTCCTCGACGGCAAGAGAGGTACGGGATTGCTATTTAACGTTTGCCTTCCGCCGCAGTCCGGCCGGGGGGAGGCACGTCTCCGGCATCGCACACAGGGCGGGGGGCCGCGCCCCCGGGCGGAGGTTTTATCTTGCGCCCCTCAAGTATCATGCATGAACGAGCGATTCATCTTCACCCGGCACCCCACCAGCTGCTACCACTGCAGGGAGGATGCCGACCAGATCATAAAAGCGGTCTCCGCGCAGGCGCAGGTGATCTGCTCCGCCTGCGGGGCAACCCGGATCTTCATCCCCCGATTTGAGAACTCCGGGGCGATCGGGGTCTGCACCCCGCTTGGGCGCTACGACGTCTGGAACCTCGAAACCGGTGCGCCGTGTAAAAATTGCGGGGTCGCAGGACCGCACGACCTCGTGGTCGGGAGCAGCCACTTCACGACCCGGTGCCGGAACTGCGGCTATACGCACTTCTACCGGTTCAACCTGGAGTACATAGCGCAATGCCCCCTGGCGGGCGAGGAGGTCAGCGCTCCTCGCGCACCATAGCGATAGCCTGTTTCGGGCACTCGTTTGCGCAGATGCCGCATCCCTTGCAGTAGTTGAGGTCGATATTGAGATCCTCGTCGATGACCCCGTCCGGGCAGTACTGGGCGCAGAGCCCGCAGGCGTTACATACTTCCCTGTCCACTACGGGCCGGAACGTCCGCCAGGAGCCCGTCTTCCCCGATGAGGCCTCAGTCGGCCTGCTGAGCGCAAGTCTCTCTCTCATGCCTTCAGCTCCTCGTATGCTGCTTTTGCGGCCTTCACGTTCCGTTCGTCGGCAAACATCTCCCGGATCGCCTTCTCTGCCGACGGAAAGGTGACGACGCCCATCTTCGCGAGCGCCCCGAGCACAGGGGTGTTGAGGATGGGGCTCCCGGCGACCACCAGGTTCTCGGCGAGCGCGATCCCGGTCAGGTCAACGTGACGGCAGGTCCCGTTGCACCCCGGGAGGGGGTGGGCGCTGTTTAAGAGGACCGTCCCGCCGGATTTGAGGCCCTGCAGGACGTCCACGACGTCCATGATGCTCGTATCGAGTACTATCACGAGATCCGGCTCGTGGATCTGGCTGTAGATCTTGATCGGCTCATCGTCGATCCGGACAAACGAGACGACCGGCGCCCCGCGCCGCTCCGCCCCGTAGAACGGGCAGGCGGTTGCGTATTTTCCGTCCCGGAATGCCGCGAGGGCAAGGAGCTTCGCGGCGGTGACGCCGCCCTGTCCGCCCCGGGAGTGAATCCTGATCTCATACATGGTCGCTCACCCCAAACCAGGTCTCTGTGCCGGGATGCCGGTTCCTGACGAAGTCCGCGATATCGTTGTAGGTGACCTCCTGACCGCCGAGGCCGGCGATCACGCTGTAGGGCACGACGCCGGTCTTTGACCTGATGGAGTGCGCCACCACCCCTCCAAAGCCGAAGGAGTAGTCGCGGTCGATCACCACGACCTCCCGCCCGGCAAGATCGAGGTCCGGGAAGGGGCGGAACCAGCGCAGGCGCATGGACCCGGCCTTTATCCCCTCATCGCGGAGGCGGTCGACCGCCACCTCCGCCTCTTTCCCGAGCGTCCCCATGGCGATGACGACGACGTCGGCATCCTCGCACCGGTAGTCCTCGGTCGGGCCGTAAGAGCGGCCGAACCGCTCCGCAAACTCCCGCTCGACCTCTGCGATCACGCCCCGGGCGTCGCGCATCGACCGCTCGATATCCCAGCGGAACCGGAAGTAGTCGGCCGGCCCGGTCATGGGCCCGTAGACGCAGGGGTTCTCCGTATCGATCGCGTGCGGGAGGTGGTAGGGAGGCAGGAAGTCGCCGAGATCGACCGTCTCGAGCGCCTGCATGATGTGGCTGAGCGCGAACCCGTCCAGGTTGACCATCACCGGGAGGAGGACCCTCTCGTCCTCGGCGATCTTAAACGCCATCAGGGTGGCGTCGTAGGCCTCCTGGACCGTGCCCACGAAGACCTGCAGCCAGCCTGTGTCGCGCTGGGAGAAGGCGTCGGAGTGCTCCGCCCAGGTGTTCCACCCGGGCCCGAGGGCGCGGTTGACGTTCGCCATCACGATCGGGAGGCGCGCGCCCGCCGCCCAGTGGACCATCTCGTGCATGTAGAGGAGACCGTGCGAGCTCGTCGCCGTGAACGTCCGGACACCGCCCGCGCTCGCCCCGATACAGGCGGCCATGGCCGAGTGCTCGCTCTCCACCGGGATATACTGGCTTTCAAGGTCGCCGTCGGTGACGTACTCGGCGATCTGCTCGACGATCTCGGTCTGGGGGGTGATCGGGTACGCCGCGACGACACCTGGTTTTGCGGCCTTCACCGCGGCCGCCACCGCCTTGTTGCCGGTCGCGATCGTCAGCATACGCCGGCCTCCTCGCGGGAGAGGCGCTGGATGTTCCGTTCGACCTGCTGCCGCATCTCGTCCATGACCTCCGGGCTCAGGTTCTTGAACCGCCCCTGGCCGTTGATGTAGTCGCTGAGAGGCGCGGGCCGCTTCATCGCTGCCTTCGACGGGCCGCTGATCGTGAGTTTCCCATACTCACGCTCGTAGAGGATCCACGTCCCTGTCTTCACCGCGAGTTTCCCCATCTCGACCGTCTTCTCCGTGGGGTAGCGCCATCCCGGCGGGCACGGCGCGAGGATGTGGATGAACTTGGGCCCCTCGATGGAGAGCGCCTTCTTCACCTTCTTGTAGAGGTCGAGAGGGTAGGCGCTGCAGGCGGTCGCCATGTAAGGGGGGTTGTGCGCCTCAACGATCCGGTCGAGGTCCTTCTTTCCCGTGGGCTTGCCGCCGGGGGTCGTGGTGGTCCGTGCTCCAAGAGGCGTCGAGCCCGACCGCTGCATGCCGGTGTTGCCGTATGCCTCGTTGTCGTAGCAGATGTAGAGGAAGTTGGTGCCGCGTTCGAAGGCGCCGGAGAGCGCCTGGATCCCGATGTCGACCGTTCCGCCGTCGCCCGCGTAGACGATGACGTTGGTCTCTTTCCCGAGCGCGCAAAAAGCGTTGCTCATGCCGGAGGCGCAGGCGGCGGCTGCGGCAAACGCTATATTATATACGGGCACGTTCATCGCCGTACCGGGGTAGATCCCCTGGATGACGCTGGTGCAGCAGGCGGGCACGACCAGGACCGAGTCGGGGCCGGCCGCTTTGAGCACGTAGCGCAGACACTCAGTCCCCGGCATCCCGCCCGGGAGCGCGCCTCTCCCGCGCCGGCCCCTGGCGGAGCCGCCGGCGGACGAGCCCGACGCAGCACTTCAGGCAGAAAGGTGTGCAGAACCAGGCCCCCATCTCGAGGAGGGGGAGAGGGCCGCTCTCGCGTATCCGGTAACGGTAACTCTCAAGGTTCATCCTCATGTAGGCCGGTGCGATCTCCTCAAACCACCGGGCCCCGGTGAGCGTGCCTTCAGTGACCGGCCGGGAGATCTCGGCAAGGAAGGCCAGGATATTTTCGTCTGCAACCCCTTCTGCGGGATGGGGCACGCAGTCGTCGTCGATGATGAGCGGTGTCACCCTGTGCTCCCCGACGACGCCGTCGCCGTGCAGGTCGACCGAGAGCATGATCGCCTCCCGCGAGATGTTGTGAGGCCAGCGCGGTTCAAACTGGAACATACCCAGAGAATAGGCGATGAGCCCCCCATGGTAGCGTTCCACCGCCTGCATGGTGTGGGAGTGGTGGCCGAGGATCAGGGTGGCGCCCGCATCGATGAGCCGGTGGGCGAGGTCGATCTGCCCCGGGGACGGGTAGTAGGCCATCTCCGTCCCCCAGTGCAGCGAGACGGCGATATGGTCGCACCGGCCCGCGAGGGAGGCGATGTCCCAAACGATCTCCTTCTCGACCAGCCGGTTGATCAGGAAGTCTCGGGGCGGCGTGCGTCTGCCTATCGAGTAGCCCGCAAACCCGATCGAGATGCCGTTCCTCTCGAGGATAACCGGCTCCTGCCGGCTTTCGGTCGCCGATCCGCCGATGGGGAGGATACCACGGCTCTTGAGGGCGTCCAGGGTATTCTTAAAGCCTTCGGCACCGAGGTCGCCTGCGTGGTTGTTGGCAACGCTGAGAACGTCGAATCCCGCGTCCACGAGGTACCGGGCCGCATCCGGGGATGTGAAGATCACGTGATGTTTCTCGGCGCGCTCGCCCGTCTCCGAGAGGGTAGTCTCGAGGTTGCCAAAGAGGATATCCTTGTCCTGGATGAGGCGCCGGACCCCCTCAAACGGGTGCCGGCCGCTCTCCGTCCGCAGCCATATATCACCGACCGCTATTAACCTGGTTCGTTTCTGCATTCTTTCTCACACTCCGGCAGGTCCCACCGGCCTGGCGGCAGGTCCTGTATCAGGAACTGGTACTTGCCGCGCCGGGTACGGGGGATCTTCCCGACGAAGCGGATGGTCACATCCACGCCGCCCTCAAACTTCTTCCCGAGTTCCCGGAGGATCTGCTCCGTGTCCGCTTCAGTATACCCCGGCCTCCTGACAATCCGCATCAGAACCTCCCCTTCCTCTCTCTGGTAGAACTGGAACTGTGCGACGTTGTCAAAGACGCCGGAGTGCATGTTCACCGCCGTCATCGATATGAACCGGTGGTCCTTCGTCACGATGAACTCCTGGAGCCTCCCCTCCACCTTTTCGAGCAGCGGGTAGGCGCGGCCGCAGGAGCACGCCCCTCTCCCGAGGACTGCAACGTCCATGGTCCGGTAGCGGATGAGGGGGCAGATGGGGTTGATGAGGCTCGTCGTGATCACCTCGCCCGTCTCTCCCGTCCTCTCGACGGGCCGGCCGTCCTGTCCGATCAGTTCGACGACGCCGTATTCGGGGAAGATGTGGTATTGGGTGCTCTCCTCGCACTCCCCGGCGAGGACGGTCTGTTCGGAGTTTCCGTACCAGGAGAAGACCCGGCACCCGAAGGCCTCGGCCAGCAGGCTCCGCTGCCAGGGGTAGAGG